>NZ_CP108093.1:3465000-3737500 GCF_036188265.1 Streptomyces sp. NBC_00247
GATCGCGGCCATGCCGGAGGCGAAGACGGTCGTCACGACCTCCTCGCCCGGCGCTTCCAGCTCGCCGATGGCCTTCTCCAGGTGCGTCCACGTCGGGTTGGTCTCCCGGCCGTAGGTGTACGGTCCGACCGGCTCTCCCGAGAGATGGAAGTGCGCGGCGAAGACCGGCCCGGGAAGGGTGGGTTCGTACTGCTGCGGCTCGGGGAGACCTGCCCGTACCGCCCGAGTTCCGTCGCCGATGGTGCTCATGCTGCGCTCCCTTGGTTCCTTCCCGGGCCGTCGCCGGTGCTGTATGCACCTTCTCAGCCCGGGAGAGAGGCCCGCCGGGGTGTCTCAGTCCTCGTCGGGGAGCGCGACGTGCATGGCCCAGGAGACGACGGAGATGATCAGGGCGCCCAGCGCGGCCGTCCAGAAACCCTCCACGTGGAAGCTGAGGTCGACGGCACCGGCCAGTGAGGAAGTCAGCTTCAGCATGAGGGCGTTGACGATCAGGGTGATCAGCCCCAGGGTGAGGATGAAGAGCGGCAGCGTGAGGAGCTTGACGACCGGCTTGACGATGAAGTTGACCAGGCCGAAGAGCAGGGCGACCAGAATCAGGGTGAGGACCTTGCGACCCGTGCCGGTGCCGGTCAGCGTGATGTCCTGGAGCAGCCAGATGGCCACCGCCAGTGCGGCTGCGTTGGCGGTCGTCTTGACTACGAAATTCTTCATGTGTCTGATCGTGGCAGACACCCACCACCGGGTACACCGTCCGTACGGGAACCCTGGACGACCACGAGGGGCGCACCTCACATGAAGGCATTCAGGCTCGACGAGCTGGAAGCGGAACGAGCTGCCAACGACGGCGCCTACCTGCAGTTCCTTCGCGAGCGGAACATGTCCGTGGGTCTCTACGCGCTGGACGCCGGCGCCCTCGATCCGCAGAGCCCGCACAGCCAGGACGAGGTGTATCTCGTCGTCAGCGGGCGGGCGTCGATCACCGTGGGCGTGGAGACGACCGTCGTGAGCCGGGGAAGCGTCGTCTACGTGCCGGCCGGTGTGGCCCACAAGTTCCACCACATCACCGAGGACCTGCGCGTCATGGTCGTTTTCTCCCCGGCGGAAGCCTGATCCTCCCGTCCGTTCCGCGGTCCCCGCCCCCAGGCCCCTGACCGGCCCGGCTGCGCTCCCTAGGGGATCGATCAGGGGAGTCCGGGGGGTACGGACCCCCCGGGGCCATCTCTTCCGCTCTAGCATCGGAGGCGGGAACCGGGAGGCCGGGGACCAGGGCCGGAGATCCCCGGCCCGACGGGGCAGGGACACGAGAGACGAGGTAGGGACGATGGCGGTCCGGGAGATATTCGCGGGAATGCCCTGGTGGGTGAAGTGGATCGCGGTGCCGGTGATCGCGATCGTGGTGTTCGGCGGGCTGATCGCCAGCGTGGTGACCTTCGTGGTCGCGCTGCTCTTCAAGGTGCTGCTGTTCGTCATCCTCGTCGGCGGCCTGATCTTCGTCGTGCGGAAGTTCCTCTCGTCCTCCTCGGACTCCCGGAAGGACTGGTAGGCGCGGATGCTTCGGGCGCGTACCCCGGCGCCCGCGAGCGGTGCCGGTGCGGACGGCCCGGGAAGGCTCGCGTCGGGCACGATGGTCACGGAGAGTCGCGCGGATTAGCCCGGCAGAGCTAAGCGAGTCCCGAAACCGCCCCACGAATGGCCCTGGCGGCTACAGTGGCGCTTCGCTGCCGCCGCCCGGGAGATAACTGTCCGTCACCATCCTGACCAATGGTTCCGCGACAGTCGAGAGTGCGCCCCGGGCTCGCGGCACGCCCGTGGGGGCGGCCTCCACGGGAGGGCTGACCGCCCGTCACCATGCCTGGGGGTGACCGTGACCACGGCATCGACCACCACTGCTCCGACGCTGATCGGTTCGGTCCAGCGGGCCCTGAGACTGCTGGAGGCGGTGGGCACCCATCAGGACGGCGCTCCCGCAAAGCAGTTGGCGCGGGAAGCGGGTCTGCCCCTGCCGACCACCTACCACCTGCTGCGCACGCTGGCCCACGAGGGTTATCTCCGCCGGGAGAACGGTGTCTTCGTCCTCGGCGCGGCAGCCGAGCGGATGTCCGGCCGGGCGGCCGAGGAGAGCAGGCGCGGCAGGCTCAACGACTCCCTCGCGCGGTGGTGCGACGAGCTGGGGGCCCCGGTGTACTGCGCGGTCTACCGCGAGGGCGAGATCGAGCTGGTCGCCGTGGCGGACTCGGCCGCGACACCGGCCGTGGACGAGTGGGCCCCCTTCGCGGAGACCGGACACGCGCACGCCCTGGGGCAGTGTCTGCTCGGGCAGCTCGACGAGGAGGCGCGGGAGGACCATCTGCTCCGCCATCCGGTGCGTCCGCTGACCCGTTACTCAGTGCGAGATCGCCCGGTCCTACTTGAGCGATTGCGTTCGATGGAGCGTATGAAACCTGTCATTGAGCGACAGGAGTACGCACTCGGAACAGTCTGTGCCGCCATCCCCATCACCGCAGGTTCGGCCGTCGCGGCGATGGCCATTTCTCTACCCCTGGACCGGCAGGACCAGTTGCTCCCCGCAGTCGAACAACTACGTGGCGAAGTGGCGCGGCTCTTGCGTTCGTTCGTGTTCTCTATCAGTATCTGAAAAATCACTCCTTGTGATCTGCTATCGCGTGCACCACGATGGCGTCAATAGGGCCATGGGGGATCATTCCTGGCCAGATTCATCTACTGCGGGGTTGAACGATGCGCGAGTCGGTTCAAGCAGAGGTCATGATGAGTTTCCTCGTCTCGGAGGAGCTCTCGTTCCGTATTCCGGTGGAGCTCCGGTACGAGGTGAGCGATCCGTACGCGATCCGGATGACCTTCCACCTGCCGGGTGACGCCCCTGTCACCTGGGCTTTTGGCCGTGAGCTCCTGCTCGACGGCCTCAACAGCCCCAGCGGCGACGGCGATGTGCACATCGGTCCCACCGAGCCGGAGGGGCTCTGCGACGTGCACATCCGGCTCCAGGTCGGCGCGGACCGGGCCCTGTTCCGGGCCGGGACGGCACCGCTCGTGGCGTTTCTCGACAGGACGGACAAGCTGGTGCCACTGGGGCAGGAGCACACGCAGGGTGACTTCGACGGGAATCTCGAAGAGGCGCTCGGCAGGATCCTCGCCGAGGAGCAGAACGCGGGCTGACAGGCTGTCAGCCCGTTGCCTTTTGGGCCTCGCGCTCACGCCTTGCGGCGGCGGCCCCTCCCGGTCCGTACGGGTGCAGGAGCTTCGGCTTCCGCGCCGAGCCCTGTACGGTCCGCGGACACCACCAGAGCGGCGAGCACCGTCGTGACGGGCACCGAGGCGACCAGTCCGATCGAGCCGACGAGCGTACGGACGATCTCCTCCGCCACCAGCTCGCTGTTGGCGACCGTGCCGACACTGCTCTGCGCGATCGAGAACAGCAGCAGCAGGGGCAGCGCCGCGCCCGCGTACGCGAGCACCAGGGTGTTGACCACCGAGGCGATGTGGTCGCGCCCGATCCTGATGCCCGCCCGGTAGAGCCCGCGCGCACCCATGGTCGGGTTCGCCTGGTGCAGCTCCCACACCGCCGACGTCTGTGTGACCGTCACGTCGTCCAGGACCCCGAGCGAACCGATGATGACACCGGCCAGCAGCAGCCCGCTCATGTCGATGTCCGGATAGAGGCCGTGGATGAGGCCGGTGTTGTCGTCGGTGTTGCCGGTCAGTCCCGCCCAGCCGATGAAGACCGAGCCCAGCAGACCGATCAGCACCAGCGAGATCAGCGTGCCGATGACCGCCACCGAGGTGCGGGCGGTCACTCCGTGGCAGGTGTACAGCGCGATGAGCATGATCGCGCTCGCCCCGACCACCGCCACGAGCAGCGGGTTGGAGCCCTGCAGGATCGCGGGGAGGATGAACAGGGTCAGCACGGCGAAGGAGACCGCGAGTGCCACGAGCGCCATGACGCCCTTGAACCGTCCCACCACCACGACGGCGACGGCGAAGATGCCGGCCAGCAGCGCCATCGGAAGCTTCCGGTCCACGTCGGTGACCGAGTACTGCAGGTCGTGCGGGGCGTCCGGCGCATATGCCAGGACCACCCCCTGACCTTCCCTCAACTGCCGTGAGGCTTCCGGCTGGACGATCTCGGCGAAGGTGCGGCCCTTGTCGTTGCCGCTGGTCACCTCGATGGTGGCCTTCTTGCAGTCGCCGTCCTCCGTCACGGCCGGGCCGCCGCCCGTCGACGTGGCACCCGTGGCGGGCACCTGGGCGGCGTTGACGTCCGCGCAGTCCACCCGTTCCACCTTCACCACCTGTCCCTGCTCGGTCTGCCGGTCGAAGCCCACGCCGGTGCGCTCGTGCGCGGGAGTTCCGCCGGGCCAGAGCACCACCAGGCCGACGACCACCGCGGCGGCGAAGGGGATCAGCACGCATGCGATGACCTTGCGCAGATGGGTCGAGACGGGCGCCGCCGGGCCATGGCTGTGCGCATGGCCGTGTGAGGGGTCCTGAGGTTCTGGAGTGTCCTGGGAGGAGTTCACCGGGCGATCATCGCAAGAACGGGGGAGGCCCTCTGGTCAGCACGGCCGGGCGGGCGTTAGCGTGGTGGCACCTTTGCACACGCGGGAGCTCGGAGCACCGGGCTGAGAGGGCGCTGACCTCGTGATTCCTCACGGGACAGGCTGCGCCGACCGCCGAACCTGTTACCGGGTAATGCCGGCGTAGGGAGTAGGTCTCATGACCACATCGGACGCGATCACGCCTGTCTCCAGTTCGAACGAGAACGTCGGGGCGGGTAAGTCCATCGGCTGGCACAAGGGGTACGTCGAGGGCTCGCGCCCCGGCCTCCGGGTGCCGGTCCGTCAGGTGCACCTGACCAACGGCGAGGACGTGACGCTCTACGACACGTCCGGTCCGTACACCGATCCCGCCGTCACCACCGACGTCCGCCGGGGCCTCGCCCCGGTGCGCGGCGGCTGGATCGAGGGCCGAGGGGACACCGAGGAGTACGAGGGGCGCCCGGTCCGGCCGGAGGACGACGGCCGCTCGCCCGCCTCGCGCGACGGCCTGCGCAACCTCGACGCGGTCTTCCCCGGCGGCGCGCGCAGGCCCCGGCGCAGCCGTGACGGACGTCCCGTCACCCAGCTCGCGTATGCCCGGCGGGGGGAGATCACCCCCGAGATGGAGTACGTCGCGATCCGCGAGAACGTCGCCCCGGAGGTCGTCGGCGAGGAGATCGCGGCAGGCCGGGCGGTGCTGCCGGCCAATGTGAACCACCCGGAGATCGAGCCGATGATCATCGGCAAGCGGTTCCTGGTGAAGGTGAACGCGAACATCGGCAACTCCGCCGTGACCTCCTCCATCGAGGAGGAGGTGGAGAAGATGACCTGGGCGACCCGGTGGGGTGCCGACACGGTCATGGACCTGTCCACCGGCCGCAACATCCACACCACCCGTGAATGGATACTCCGGAACTCCCCGGTGCCCATCGGTACCGTCCCGCTCTACCAGGCCCTCGAGAAGGTCGACGGCCGTGCGGAGGAGCTGACCTGGGAGATCTACAGGGACACGGTCGTCGAGCAGGCCGAGCAGGGCGTGGACTACATGACGGTGCACGCCGGCGTGCGCCTGCCGTACGTCCCGCTCACCGCTCGTCGTAAGACCGGCATCGTCTCCAGGGGCGGCTCGATCATGGCGGCCTGGTGCCTCGCGCACCACAAGGAGTCGTTCCTCTACGAGAACTTCGAGGAGCTGTGCGAACTCCTCGCGACGTACGACGTGACGTACTCGCTCGGGGACGGACTGCGGCCGGGTTCCCTCGCGGACGCCAACGACGAGGCCCAGTTCGCCGAGTTGCGTACCCTCGGCGAGCTCAACACCATCGCCAAGCGGTACGGCGTGCAGACGATGGTCGAGGGCCCCGGGCACGTCCCGATGCACAAGATCAAGGAGAACATCGACCTCCAGCAGGAGATCTGCGAGGAGGCGCCGTTCTACACCCTCGGCCCGCTGACCACCGACGTCGCACCGGCGTACGACCACATCACCTCCGGGATCGGGGCGGCGATGATCGCCTGGTGGGGCACGGCGATGCTCTGCTACGTGACCCCCAAGGAACACCTGGGGCTCCCCGACCGGGACGACGTGAAGACCGGGGTCATCACCTACAAGATCGCGGCCCACGCCGCCGACTTGGCCAAGGGGCACCCGGGAGCGCAGGACTGGGACGACGCGTTGTCCGACGCCCGCTTCGAATTCCGCTGGGAGGACCAGTTCAACCTGGCGCTCGACCCGGACACCGCACGCGCGTTCCACGACGAGACGCTGCCCGCCGAACCGGCCAAGACGGCGCACTTCTGTTCCATGTGCGGGCCCAAGTTCTGTTCGATGAAGATCAGCCGGAGCATCACCGAACAGTTCGGCGGTGACGCGGCCGCCACTCCCCAGGAGATCGAGGCCGGGATGCTGGAGAAGTCGAAGGAGTTCGCGGCCTCGGGCAGCCGCGTCTATCTGCCGCTCGCGGACTGAACCGCCGGACCGGCCGCCCGCTGCCTCCGGGGGGAGGCGGCGGGCGGTGCTCGCCTGCCGGGCCCTCCCCCGGTTGGTCTTCGTACTGGTCGGCGGGGTGGTCGCGGACCGGATGTCACGGTCCCGGCTGATGGTGGCGGCCGATGCCACCGGGGCCGCCGCCTACGCAGGGCTGGCGGCGACGGTGCTGAGCGGCCACACGCCCCTGGGGCGATGTGCGCGCTGGCGGTGCCGGCGGCAGTACACCTTCGTGGTGGCCGCGCTCAACGCCATGCTGGGCGTGCTCGGTCCGCTGGTCGCCGAGGAGGAGTTCGGCGCGCGGGCCCGGTCGGTGCTGGTGGCCGCCCAGGCGCTGGGCATGATCGCCGGGGCCGGGGCGTCGGCCCGTCCGCGGGTGGGGCGTCCCGTCCTCGTCGCGGTCCTCGCGACCTTTCCCGCCGCCGCGCCCATCGCGCTCCTCGGCGCTCACGCCTCGCTCGCCGTGATCGCCGCGGCCATGTTCTGCGCGGGAGTGGCCGGTGACGTCTTCGCCGTGCTCTGGTCCACGACCGTGCAGCGGGAGATCCCGGAGGACACCCTCTCTCGGATGAGTTCGTACGACCTCTTCGGCTCGCTCGCCTTCGCCCCGCTCGGGCTGCTGGTCGCGGGGCCCGTCGCGGGCGCGGTGGGGTCGGGACCGGCGCTGTACGGCTGCGCGGTCCTGGTGGTGCCGGCCACCGCGGGAGCTCCGCTCTCGCCCCAGGTGCGAGGGCTGAGGGCAGCGGGCCCCGAGGGGCGGGTCGCGGTGGCCGGGGTGGGCCGAACGGGGGCGGGGTGCGGCAGGACGCCCTGGCGAGGTGCGGCAGGACGCCCTCCACGCCCGCCCCCGTGGGTCAGGCTCCCGCGTCGGATTCCGGGGTGCCGGGGCCCGGACCGCCGATGCCGGGGCTCCCGAAGCCGGGGCTGTCGAAGTCCGGGCTGCTGAAATCGGGGCTCGTGAAGGAGGGCCGTGGGCTCTGGCGCGAGCCGTCCTGCGGGTTCGAGAAGTCCGGGCTGCTGTATCCGATCTTCGGGATGCGGTTCGGAGACTGCCGGGGGACGCGGGCGGCCGGCGCGGCGGCCGGGTCGTCCAGCGCGTCGCGGAGGAACGGGAGTATGCCGCGCTCCAGCAGGGCGTGGCGCCAGGCCTCCCGGGCCCGGGCGATCTCCTCCGGGATGTCGTCCTCCTCCATGGCGACGGCCAGCTCGTTGGAGCTGTTGCGGAGCGCCGTGACCAGCAGTCCGACGGCGGCGGCGAGTATCGCCAGCGCGGCGAGGGCGGCGAAGAGCCACCCCGCGGTGACCATCGGACCCGCGACGGACAGGGACGGGCTCACCGCCTTCAGGAGATAGCCGATCAGCAGGAAGATCACCGCGGCGGAACCCGCGAGGAGCGGGGCGAGCGCGGTGACGACCGCGCCGACTCCTACGCCCTCGCCCGTCCGGCCCGGAGGGTCCCGCACCTCGTCCGGCTCCTGGTCGGCGTCCCCGGTCCGGACCCGGAGCTCCCCGCGCGCCTTCACGTAGTGCTCGTACTCGGTGGCGGCTGCCGCGGTGATCAGCGCGGTGGCGCTCAGCGCCATGGTCCGCAACTGCTCCCGGTTGAGCCGTTCCCCGACTCCGGCCAGATCCGGGCGCTCGTGCGCGTGGCGCAGCGCGTCGCCGAGGATTCGCTCGTACTCGGGCCGGTCTTCGGCCAGCAGGTGCGGAGCGCTTGTCATCTGCATCCCCCGATGCTCCGTGGCGCCCGAATACCCACGCATGGCAGGGCATTTCGGTCGAAACGGAGGAGAGCCTGCTACTGATACGCCGATGGTAGAGCGCCCAGGGCGAGGGGTGACAGGGTGTTTCCGGAAATAGGCCCGCCGACCGTGAACGATCAGGTCGACGGAGCCCTACCCGGTGGAATGTCAGTCATGCAGGGGGAGTTGGGCGACCAGCAGTTTTCCGGCCATGGTCACTCCGCCGTCCATGGCGATGGCGAGCCCGTCCGCGTACACGTGCGGTCCGTGCACCAGCGGCCCCGCGCCGTTCTCGCCGTCCTCCGAGCCGACCTCGCCCAGGAGGTAGGGGATGGGGCTGTGGCCGTGGACGACCCGCCGGCCGCCGTACGCGGCCATCAGTTCGCGTACCGCCTGCGCGCCGTCGTCGTCCCGGAACGCGAACCGCTTGGTGAGTTTGCGGAACAGGTCCCAGCACTCGTCCGCGTCGTTACGGGTGAGGATGGCGTGGACCGTGTCGTTGACGTCCTCGATGGTCGCCCCGTAGTCGAGGTACGCCGTCGTGTCGGAGTGCATCAGCAGATGCCCGTCCTCCTCCACGACCGCGTCCAGCCGCGACATCCACTGCAGGTGGACGTCGCGCAGCCGGTCCATGTCGTGCTTCTGGCCGCCGTTGAGCAGCCAGGCCGCCTGGAAGGTGGCCGTGCCGGCGCCGGAGTTCACCGGGGTGTCCGCGAACCGCTTCGCGCCGATGAGCAGCAGTTCGTGGTTGCCCATCAGCGCCTTGCAGTAGCCGCCCGCGGCGGCGGCCTCGGCGGAGAGCTGCATGACCAGGTCGATGACGCCGATGCCGTCGGGGCCCCGGTCCGTGAAGTCGCCGAGGAACCAGAGCCGGGCGTTGCCGGCCGACCAGTTGCCGTTGACGTCGATGAGGCCCTGGTCGGCGAGCGCGGCCTTCAGCTCGTCGAGGTAGCCGTGCACGTCGCCGACGACGTAGAGCGGGCCGAGTCCGTCGGCCCCGCCGGGACCCGCTTCCGGCACGGCTGCCACGACGGGCGCACCGGCCGGGGTGATCACGGGCAGATCGCGCTCGGTCGGCGTGTAGCCCTCCGGCACCCCGCCTTCGGGAACGGCGTTCCCGGGATGCGTGAGCGCGACGTCCGGATGCGGGTCCTCTCCGGGCATGGTCGTGCGCGCGTACGGCGGAACGCGGAAGTCGCGCAACGTCGCCGTACGCACCACGGGTTCCTGACCGGCCCTCTGAGTCATCGACCCCTCCACCACCGTCGCGCCGCCGTACACCTGACGGGCCATGCCTGGTAGAGGTGGTCCGCGGTGTCGTTCGCCCATCATAGGAACGCGGATCGCCCCGTGTGACGCACCAGGGGCGGTGAATCCGGGCGAGTGCGCCGTTCACCTGTCCATTGGTCCGGATTAATCCGTTCAGTCCCTGCTCGGAGAGCGTGGCGCGCTCACCGTCGTGCGGGGCGGCCGGCGCTGCGAGGAGGTCCGGACGATGAGCTCGGTCGGTATCACCTGCTCGACCGGTCCGTCGTGTTCGACGCCCTCGATCGCGTCGATGAGGAGCTGCACCACGGCGGTGCCGATGCGGCGCGGCTTCAGCGAGAGCGTGGTGATGGGCGGCTCGGTGGTGGCGTAGACCGTGGACTCGCTGCAGCAGACCAGCAGGAGGTCGTCGGGGACCCGCAGGCCGTACCTGCGGGCCGCGGCGAGCAGATCGGTGCCGTTGGGGTCGAAGAGGCCGTAGACGGCGTCCGGGCGGTCCGGGCGGGCGAGCAGCCGGTCGGCGGCCACCGCCCCGGCGCACGGGTCGTGGGCCGGGTAGGACTCGTACACCGGGTCCTGGCCCACGCGCTCGCACCAGTGCAGGTACGCGGTGGTGGAGAGCCTGGTGTACGTGTCGGTCGTGGTGCCGGTGAGCAGCCCGATCCGGCGGGCGCCTGCCGCGGCGAGGTGGTCGAGGAGGTCGAGCACGGCCGCGCGGTGGTCGTTGTCGACCCAGGCGGTCACCGGGAGCGATCCGGCGGGCCGGCCGTCGGAGACCACGGGCAGGCCCTGGCGGACGAGTTCGGTGACCACCGGGTCCTGGTCCGAGGGGTCGATGACGACGGTCCCGTCCAGGGCCACGTTGGACCAGACGTCGTGGCGCGAGGTGGCGGGGAGGATCACGAGGGCGTACCCCCGGGCGAGCGCGGCCGAGGTCGCGGCCCTCGCCATCTCCGCGAAGTACGCGAACTCGGTGAAGGTGAAAGGTTCATCCCCGTACGTGGTCACGGTCAGGCCGATCAGGCCCGACTTGCCCGTACGGAGGGTGCGGGCCGCGGCCGAGGGGCGGTAGCCCAGGCGTTCTGCGACCTCGCGGACGTGGCGGCGGGTGGCGTCCGGGAGCCTGCCCTTGCCGTTGAGCGCGTCGGAGACGGTCGTGATCGATACCCCCGCCGCGGCGGCGACGTCGCGAATGCCCGCGCGTCCTGGCCGGCCGCTGCGCCGGGGGGTCTCGGTCCGGCTCACCTGGTGCTTCCCTGCTGCTGTCATGGCGAGCCGATAGTAGGGCTCGGGAGGCCAACTCGACCGGACGCATATGCAACTGTTGACAGGCACGTTTCTGCAAGGTCATTCAGGAGTGATTGCCTTGTAAAGCAAGGGAGTTGGCAGGAAGGGGCCGGATGTGTCATGCATCCATCGGTCCGAGTCGACCCAGAGGGTGGTGGAGGGAAGAGGTATCAACTCACCACTTCGAGGGATGCGCGCCACGGCGCGAGCCACCGGCGTGTGACGGAGCGTACGCACGCCCCCTCTCGATGTGCCCCGTTCGTCGCGTTCCGTGGCCGAACCGGGTGTCCTGCGGCCGTCCACCGTGCCGGAGCGGTGCCGGCCGCTCCCGTTCGCGGGTCGGAGGCCCGGCGCCTCCTCATAAGGTGAGACGCATCGAAGTGCGTCGACGGTCGAGGAGAACCCGTGGTGAGCGAGACGAACCCCAAGCTGCGCCCTGAGCTGGACGGTGTCCCCGCCTACGTGCCGGGCCGGCCGGCCTCCCAGGACGGGCCGGTCGCCTTCAAGCTGTCCTCCAACGAGAACCCCTACCCGCCGCTGCCCGGCGTGCTGGAAGCCGCGCTCGCGGCCGCCTCGGAATTCAACCGCTACCCCGACATGTCCTGCGCGGGCCTGACGGAGGAACTGGCCGACCGATTCGGGGTGCCCCTGGGGCACCTCGCCACCGGAACCGGCTCGGTGGGCGTGGCGCAACAGCTGCTTCAGGCCACCTCCGGGCCCGGCGACGAGGTGATCTACGCCTGGCGGTCCTTCGAGGCGTACCCGATCATCACGCAGATCAGCGGGGCGACCTCGGTGAAGGTTCCGTTGACCGACGGGGATGTCCACGACCTCGACGCGATGGCGGACGCCGTCACCGACCGGACCCGGCTGATCTTCGTCTGCAACCCCAACAATCCGACCGGGACGGTGGTCCGCCGGGCCGAGCTGGAACGGTTCCTCGACCGGGTCCCCTCCGACGTGCTGGTGGTGCTCGACGAGGCGTACAAGGAGTTCGTCCGTGACGCCGATGTCCCCGACGGCCTGGAGATCTACCGGGACCGGCCCAACGTCGCGGTGCTGCGCACCTTCTCGAAGGCGTACGGGCTGGCCGGACTGCGGGTCGGATTCGCGGTGGCGCACGAGCCGGTGGCGGCGGCGCTGCGCAAGACGGCCGTGCCCTTCGGTGTGAGCCGGATCGCCCAGGACGCGGCGGTCGCGTCGCTGCGGGCCGAGGACGAACTGCTGGGACGGGTCGGCTCGCTGGTGGTCGAGCGGAACCGGGTGCACCGCGGGCTGGTGGAGCAGGGCTGGACGGTGCCGGAGAGCCAGGCCAACTTCGTCTGGCTGCGGCTCGGCGAGCGTACGGGCGACTTCGCCGCGTTCTGCGAGCGGGCAGGGGTGGTCGTGCGGCCGTTCGCCGGCGAGGGCGTACGGGTCACGATCGGCGAGAACGAGGCCAACGACCTCTTCCTGAAGTCGGCGGAGGCGTTCCGCGCGCGGCTGTAGCCCGCCCTCCTGACGTCCCGCGCGCGGCTGTGGCCCGCGCTGCCGGCGTTCCGCGCGCAGTCGTGGTCGCGCGCTGCTGGCGCCCCGGGCGCCGAGGCGGGGTGTCGCGGCCGTCTCCGGAGCGCCGTTCCGGTGGCCCCGCCCTCGGTCTCTCCCGAAGGCGGGGCCACTCGTCCGCGATGCGTCGCGGGCGAGACCGCGCGGCGTCGCCCGCGATGCCAGTGGTTGTCCTGAAACCGCCGGTGCCCGTCGGTTCTGTCCGGAGCCGGGCGGGCACGTTCAGGAGGGGACCCCCCGTTCGAAGATCCGGAAGCGTGTGCGCCATACTTTGCTTGTGAATGTGAACGCGTTCACAAGCGCACCCCGATTGGTCCCGTATGGGTGGGATCAATCGGGCGAACCGCGGCTGTCACTACGGCGACGTAAGGAGACGACGACGTGGAACTAGCTCTGGCGCCCGAGACGATGGCGCGCTGGCAGTTCGGCATTACGACCGTCTACCACTTCCTCTTCGTCCCCATGACGATCTCCCTCGCCGCACTGACGGCGGGGCTGCAGACGGCATGGGTCCGGACCAACAAGGAGAAGTACCTCAAGGCCACCAAGTTCTGGGGCAAGCTCTTCCTGATCAACATCGCCATGGGCGTGGTCACCGGCATCGTCCAGGAATTCCAGTTCGGCATGAACTGGTCCGACTACTCGCGGTTCGTCGGTGACGTCTTCGGTGCGCCGCTGGCCTTCGAGGCGCTGATCGCCTTCTTCTTCGAGTCCACCTTCATCGGACTCTGGATCTTCGGCTGGGACAAGCTGCCCCGGAAGATCCACCTCGCCTGCATCTGGATGGTCTCGCTCGGCACGATCCTCTCCGCGTACTTCATCCTGGCGGCCAACTCCTGGATGCAGCATCCGGTCGGCTACCGCATGAACAAGGAACGCGGACGCGCCGAACTCACCGACTTCTGGCACGTGCTGACGCAGAACACGGCGCTCGCCCAGTTCTTCCACACCATCACGGCGGCCTTCCTGGTGGGAGGCGCCTTCATGGTCGGGATCGCCGCTTTCCACCTGGCGCGCAAGAAGCACATCCCGGTCATGCGGACCTCGCTGCGGCTCGGGCTCATCACGGTGGTCGTCGCCGGCCTGCTGACCTCCATCAGTGGTGACCTGCTCGGCAAGGTGATGTTCAAGCAGCAGCCCATGAAGATGGCGGCGGCCGAGGCGCTCTGGGAGGGGCAGGAGGGCGCGCCCTTCTCGATCTTCGCGGTGGGCGACGTCTCCGAGGGCCGCAACGACGTCGAGATCTCGGTCCCCGGAGTGCTCTCCTTCCTCGCCGACGACACCTTCACCTCGTACATCCCGGGCATCAACGAGCTGAACGAACAGATGCGGGAGAAGTACGGTCCGGGGGACTACCGGCCCAACATCCCCGTCGCCTTCTGGGGCTTCCGCTGGATGATCGGCTTCGGGATGGCCTCCTTCGGACTCGGCATCCTCGGGCTCTGGCTGACCCGGAAGAAGTTCATGCTGCCGCCGGGTATGCGGACCGGCGACGACGAGGTGCCGCATCTGGTCCTCTTCAAGAACAAGGCCCTCAGCCCGAAGCTCACCAAGCTGTACTGGCTGGTCGCGCTCTGGACCCTGCTCTTCCCCCTGATCGCCAACTCCTGGGGCTGGATCTTCACCGAGACCGGACGGCAGCCCTGGGTCGTCTTCGGGGTGCTCAAGACCAAGGACGCGGTCTCCCCCGGCGTCTCGCAGGGTGAGGTGATCACCTCGCTGATCGCCTTCACCCTGATCTACGCGATCCTCGCGGTGATCGAGGTCAAGCTGCTGGTGAAGTACATCAAGGCCGGACCTCCCGAACTCACCGAGGACGACCTCAACCCGCCCGCCACGATCGGTGGTCACGACGCCGCCGACGCCGACCGGCCGATGGCCTTCTCGTACTGAGAGGAAGGAGCGGAACGATGGAACTCCACGACGTCTGGTTCGTCCTCATAGCCGTCCTCTGGACCGGTTACTTCTTCCTGGAGGGCTTCGACTTCGGCATCGGGGTCCTGACCAAGGTGCTGGCCCGTGACCGCAAGGAGCGTCGGGTCCTGATCAACACGATCGGACCCGTCTGGGACGGCAACGAGGTCTGGCTGCTCAGCGCCGGAGGCGCCACCTTCGCGGCCTTTCCCGACTGGTACGCCACCCTCTTCTCCGGCTTCTACCTGCCCCTGCTGATCATCCTGCTCTGCCTGATCCTCCGGGGCGTCGCCTTCGAGTACCGGGCGAAGCGACCGGAGGAGCGCTGGCAGACCAACTGGGAACACGCGATCTTCTGGACCTCGCTGATCCCCGCCGTCCTCTGGGGCGTGGCCTTCGGCAACATCGTGCGCGGCGTCAAGATCGACGCGCACATGGAGTACGTGGGCGGGTTCTGGGACCTCCTCAACCCCTTCGCACTGCTCGGCGGGGCGGTGACGCTCACCCTCTTCACCTTCCACGGAGCGGTGTTCGCGGCCCTGAAGACGGTCGGGGAGATCCGCGTCCGGGCCCGGAGGTTCGCGCTGCGGCTGGGGTTCCTCACCGCGGTCCTGGCGCTGGGCTTCCTGATCTGGACGCAGGTGCGCACCGGTGACGGCTGGTCGCTGCTCGCGATGGCCGTCGCCGTCCTGGCCCTGGCCGGAGCGATCGTGGCCATCGCCGCCGGGCGTGAGGGCTGGTCGTTCGCGCTCTCGGGGCTCACCATCACCGCGGCCGTGGCGATGCTCTTCCTGGCGCTCTTCCCGGACGTCATGCCGTCCTCGCTGAACGGCGCGTGGAGCCTCACCGTCACCAATGCCTCGTCCACGCCCTACACGCTCACGATCATGACCTGGTGCGCGGGGATCGCCACGCCCCTGGTCCTGCTCTACCAGGGCTGGACCTACTGGGTGTTCCGCAAGCGCATCGGCACCCAGCACATCGCCGACGCGCATTAACGCGTGTGGTGGAAGTCCCGCCTGTCCGGCGGCGGTCCGACCGGCCGCCGCCGAACACCGGGCGTCGAGCCGCCCGTACCGGCCGCACCGAACTGCAGGGGATGTTTCACGTGAAACCGATCGATCCGCGTCTCTTCCGGTACGCCCGTGCCACCCGCTTCTTTCTGATGGCCGTGGTGGCGCTGGGCGCGGTGGGTGCGGTGCTGGTCATCGCCCAGGCGATGTTGGTGGCCGAGATCGTGGTCGGCGGGTTCGAGGACGGGCTGAGCGTCTCCGGTCTCCGTACCCCCCTGATCCTGCTGGTCGCCGTCGCGGCGGGCCGGGCGCTGGTCGCTTGGCTCACCGAGCTGGCCGCGCACCGGGCGAGTGCGGCGGTCAAGTCCGAGCTGCGTGGCCGGTTGCTGGAGCGGGCCGCACAGCTCGGTCCCGGGTGGCTGGACGGGCAGCGCACCGGGTCGCTCGTCGCCCTCGCGACCCGCGGTGTCGACGCGCTGGACGACTACTTCTCGCGCTATCTCCCGCAGCTCGGACTCGCGGTGGTGGTACCCGTCGCGGTCCTCGCGCGCATCGTCACCGAGGACTGGGTCTCGGCCGCGATCATCGTGATCACGCTGCCGCTCATCCCCGCTTTCATGATGCTGATCGGCTGGGCCACCCAGTCCCGGATGGACCGGCAGTGGAAGCTGCTCTCCCGGCTCTCCGGCCACTTCTTGGACGTGGTGGCAGGGCTGCCCACGCTCAAGGTCTTCGGCCGGGCGAAGGCACAGGCCGAGTCGATCCGGAAGATCACCTCGGAGTACCGGCTGGCGACCGTGCGGACCCTGCGGATCGCGTTCCTCTCCTCCTTCGCGTTGGAGCTGCTGGCGACCCTCTCGGTGGCCCTCGTCGCCGTGACGATCGGCATGAGGCTCGTCAACGGCGAACTCGACCTCTACATCGGCCTGCTGGTGCTGATTCTCGCCCCCGAGGCGTATCTGCCGATCCGTCAGGTCGGCGCGCAGTACCACGCGGCGGCGGAGGGGCTGTCGGCCGCGGAGGAGATCTTCGCCGTGCTGGAGACCGAGCTCCCGGTGGCGGGTACGGCGGACGTGCCGGGGTCGCTCCGTATCGAGCTGGCCGGGGTGACGGTCCGGCACCAGGGCCGGATCGGGGCCTCCCCGGCGGATGCCTCCCTGGTGGTCGAGCCGGGGGAAACGGTGGCGCTGGTCGGCCCGAGCGGGGCCGGCAAGTCCACGTTGCTCGATGTGGTCCTCGGCTTCACGTCGCCGGACGCGGGGGCCGTACGGGTGGGTGGCGTGGATCTCGCCACCCTCTCTCCCGAACGCTGGCGCGAGCACATCGCCTGGGTCCCGCAGCGTCCTGTCCTCTTCGCCGGCACCGTCGCGGAGAACGTGCGCCTCGCCCGGCCGGACGCCGACGACGCCGCCGTGGCCGCCGCGCTGCGGGACGCGGGTGCCCACGAGTTCGTCGGCCTGCTGCCCGAAGGGGAGCGGACCCTCCTCGGGGAGGACGGCGCCGGGCTCTCCGCCGGGCAGCGCCAGAGGCTCGCGCTGGCCCGCGCCTTCCTCGCCGACCGGCCGGTACTGCTGCTCGACGAGCCGACCGCGAGCCTGGACGGCGCGACGGAGGCGGGCATCGTGGACGCGGTGCGCCGACTGGCCCAGGGCCGTACCGTCCTGCTGGTCGCGCACCGCCCCGCGCTGCTGCCGCTGGCCGATCGCGTCGTGACGCTGGAGCCGGCCGCCACCGGCGAAGCCGTCGTGGGTACGGGGCCTATCGGTACGGAACCCGGGGACGCGGAGACACCCGCGCGGTCGGCACCCGCCCCCACCACCCCCGAGACCCTGCGGGAGACCGAGACCCTGCGGGGGAACGAAAGCCTGCGGGAGACCGAGGACCTGCGAGAGACCACGCCCCGTACCGGCGAGGTGCTCGCACGGGTCCGCGCGGCGGCGGGCGCCCGGCGCCGGCGGCTGGCCCTCGCCCTGCTGCTGGGCAGCCTCGCGCTCGGCTCCTCGGTGGGGCTGATGGCGGTGTCCGGCTGGCTGATCTCCCGCGCCTCCGAACAGCCCCCGGTCCTCTATCTGATGGTCGCCGTCACCGCGACCCGCGCCTTCGGCATCGGCCGGGCCTTCTTCCGTTACGCCGAACGTCTCGTCTCCCACGACACCGTGCTCCAGCTGCTCGCCGAACTGCGCGTCGCCGTCTACCGAGGGCTGGAGCGTGTGACACCCGCCGGACTGCGCACCACCCGCCGGGGCGACCTGCTCTCCCGGCTGGTGGCGGACGTGGACGAACTCCAGGACTACTGGCTCCGCTGGTTGCTGCCCGCCGGTACCGCCGTGGTCGTCGGCCTGGCCTCGGCGGGCTTCCTCGGGATGCTCCTCCCGGAGGCGGGCGTGGTCCTCGCCGTAGCGCTGCTGCTCGCCGGAGCGGGTGTGCCGCTGGTCAGCGGGGCGGTCGCCGACAGGGCGGAACGCCGGCTCGCCCCGGCCCGTGCCGACCTCGCGGTCCGGGTCACCGACCTGCTCGGCGGCACGGCCGAGCTGACCGTCGCCGGTGCTCTGCCCTCGCGCACCGCGCGGGTGCGGGAGGCCGACGGGGTCCTCACCCGGATCGCCGCCCGCGCCGCTTCCGCCACCGCGCTCGGCGGTGGTCTCTCCTCGCTCCTGAGCGGGCTGACCGTGGTCGCCTGTGCCCTGGTGGCGCTGCCCGCCGTGCACGGCGGACGGCTCGGCGGCCTGGAACTCGCGGTCGTCCTGCTCACCCCGCTCGCCGCCTTCGAGGCCGTGAACGGGATGCCGCTCGCCGTGCAGTACCGACGGCGGGCCCGCCGGAGCGCGGAGCGGGTGTACGAGGTGCTGGACGCCCCCGTCCCCGTACGGGAACCCGCCCACCCCGCCCCGGCCCCCGTCACCCCCTTCCCACTGGAAGTACGCGGCCTGACGGCCCGCTACCCGGAAGCGGAGCGGCCCGCTCTGGACTCGGTCGACCTGACCCTGGAGCAGGGGCGCCGGATCGCCGTCGTGGGCCCGTCCGGCTCCGGCAAGACCACCCTCGCGCAGGTCCTGCTCCGCTTCCTGGACGCGGAGCGGGGCACCTACCGGCTCGGCGGCACGGACGCCTCCGCGCTCGACGGCGACACGGTCCGTCGGTACGTCGGGCTCTGCGCCCAGGACGCGCACGTCTTCGACAGCTCGGTACGCGAGAACCTGCGGCTCGCCCGCACCGACGCAACCGAGGAGGACCTGCGGAACGCGCTCGCCGGGGCGCGGCTGCTCGACTGGACCGACTCGCTGCCGGACGGGCTCGACACCCTGGTGGGCGAACACGGCGCCCGGCTCTCCGGCGGCCAGCGGCAGCGCCTCGCGCTGGCCCGCGCCCTGCTCGCCGACTTCCCCGTCCTCGTACTCGACGAGCCCGCCGAACACCTCGACATCGCCACGGCGGACGCGCTGACCGAGGACCTCCTCGACGTCACCCGAGGGCGCACCACCGTGCTCATCACCCACCGTCTGGCAGGCCTCGACGCGGTGGACGAGGTCGTGGTGCTGGACGGCGGACGCGTGGTCCAGCGCGGCACCCACGCCGAGCTGGCCGCGGTGGACGGGCCGCTGCGCCGGATGCTGGAGCGCGAACGGGAGGCGGACCTGCGCGCGGTGCGCCCGCTCGAACCTGCCGGAACGGTGGCTGCCTGAGCCCCACCCCGAGGAGGCCGGCCACACGGGCCGCCCCGCCCCGCCCGGTCCTGTCCCGTCCGCGGCCCACCCGCCGAAGGGGATGATTCCGACTTTCCGTGCGCAGGGTCCCTCCGTACGCTCGACGCATGGCAGAGCGGCAGGGGCACCGGCAGGGCGCGGCGGACCGCGGGGAGGTGAGCCGGAGCGCCTGGGACCAGGAATCGCTCGAAGCGGCCACCCGGGCCGCCCGCGATCTGCAAGGGCTCTCCCCCGAGCTCACCGCCCGAGTGCCGCAACTGCTGGAAGCCATGCGCTCGGTCGGTACGGGCCTGGAACTGCACTCCACGCTCGACCGCATCTGCGAGACCGCCGCCGAACTGGCCCACGCCCGGTACGCCGCGATCGGTGTCGTGGACGAGTCCGCCGAAGGGCTCCTCGACTTCGTCACCCACGGCATGTCGGCCGAGGAGGCGCGCGCGATCGGACGCCCTCCCAGCGGCCACGAAGGGCTCCTCGGGGCGCTCATCCACGACCCGGCTCCGGTGATGCTGACCGACCTGACCGCCGACCCGCGCTACGCCGGGTTCCCCGCGGGGCATCCCCCGATGCGCACCTTCCTGGGCGTCCCCATCAGCGTCCAGGGGCAGATCTTCGGCAATCTGTACCTCGCCGAGAAACACCACGGCGGTGAGTTCAACGAGTACGACCTGCACATGGTCCGGGTGCTCGCCACGGAGGCGGGCATCGCCATCGGCAACGCCCGCCTCTACGAGGCGGCCCGTCAGCGCGAGCGGTGGATCGACGGATCGGTCGCGGTCACCACGGCGTTGCTCGCGGGCGGGGACGCGGACGACGCTCTGAGCGTCGTCGCCGAGCAGGCCCGCAGGCTGGCCGGCTCGGCCGCCGGTGCCGTTCTGCTGCCGGTGGGAGAGGACGGGGCGGACGGGCTGGAAGTCGTCGCGGTCGCCTCCGACGATCCCTCCACCTCGCTGGGCGTGATCATCGGGCCGGAGAGCCCGGTGGTGTCCGCGCTGCTGGCCGGGGAGCCCGTGTTCATCGACGACGCCGCGACCGACCCGCGCCTGATCAGCCGCGCGTCCGAGCGGTACGGCCCGAACATGCTGCTGCCGATGCGCAGCGACGGCCGGATGCTCGGGGCGCTGTCCATGCCCCGGGCGCAGGGGCAGCGCCCGTTCAGCGCGGCGGAACGCACCCTCGGGGTGCAGTTCGCGGCACAGGCGGCGCTGGCGCTGATGATGGCGGAGGCGCAGCGCGACCGGGAGCGGCTCGCGGTGTACGAGGACCGCGACCGGATCGCCCGGGACCTCCACGACCTGGTGATCCAGCGGCTGTTCGCCACCGGGATGATGCTGGAGAGCGCTCAGCGCCGCTCGGTGGTGCCGGAGGTGCGGGAGGGCGTCGGCCGGGCCGTGGACGAGCTGGACATCACCATCCAGGAGATCCGCACCGCCATCTTCGCCCTCCAGCAGGAGCCCGCCGAGGCGCCGTCCGGGCTGCGGGTCCGAGTGCTGCGCGAGGTCAACATGGCGTCGGTGCCCCTCGGCTTCACGCCCTCGCACCGCTTTCTGGGGGCGATCGACACCCTGGTGGGCGAGCTCACCGGGAAGAACCTGATCGCGGCCCTGCGCGAGGCCCTCTCCAACGCCTTCCGGCACGCCCACGCCTCGCGGATCGAGGTGGTCGTCGACGCCACGGCCACCCTGCCGGACGGGCGGGACGCCGTCCGGCTGACGGTCTCGGACGACGGAGTCGGTATCCCGGAGGGCGGCCGCCGGAGCGGTCTGCGCAACCTGGCCCGCAGGGCTGAGTCGCTGGGCGGGGCGAGCTGGTTCGGCCCGGGGCTCGGGGAGGACGGCGGCGGTACGTCGGTGGTCTGGGAGGCGCCGCTCTGAGGCCCCGGTGTCCCCGGTCGTCGGTGAGGGCGTCCGGCCGGAAAGCTGTCCGGCGGGGGCGGCGCCCGGCGGGAGCGGCGGGCGCGAGCTGTCAGCGGGCGGCGAGGAGGCGTTCGAGGACGACCGCCACACCGTCCTCCTCGTTGGTGAGCGTCCGTCCCGACGCGGCGGACACGGCGGCCGGATGGGCGTTGGCCATCGCGTACGAGGTGCCGGCCCAGTTCAGCATCTCGACGTCGTTCGGCATGTCGCCGAAGGCGACGACCTCCTCGGGCAGCACCCCGCGCTCGGCGCAGTACTCCGCGAGCGTGCGGGCCTTGGAGACGCCCGCCCCACCGGCCTCCAGCAGCGCGGAAGGGCTGGACCGGGTGAAGGAGACCCGGTCCCCGGCGGCCTCGCGGGCCAGGGCGAGGAAGGCGTCGGGGGCGATCGCCGTGTGGTGGGCGAGTAGCTTCAGCACGGGAGCGCCCGCGCCCGGTGTCTCCTCGTCCAGCAGCTTCTCCACGGGGGCCACGGTCGCCCAGGGGTTTTTGTGGAACGGCGGGTAGAGCGGTTCGTAGTGGAGGCCGGTGGTGAACTCGACCGCGAACGTGGTGCCGGGCGCGGCGGCCCGTACCCGGTGCACGACGTCGAGTGCTTCGGCCCGGCCGAGCGGGTGGACCCTGATCAGCCGGCCACCGGCGCTCAGGTCGACCACCGCGGCGCCGTTCGCGCAGATCGCGGTCCCGTGTTCGGGCAGGTGGGACACCACCGCGTCCATCCATCGGGGCGGGCGCCCCGTGACGAAGAGGACGTGCACGCCCGCGCGTTCGGCTGCCACGAGGGCGGCGATCGTGCGTGCCGACAACGTCTTGTCGTCGCGCAGCAGCGTGCCGTCCAGATCGGTGGCTATCAGCCGGGGCACGGCGGCAGGCGGTGCGTCGGTAGGCGTGGTCACCCTGCCATTCTCCCGCATTCGGTGCACGGGCGTGCAGGGGGGCGCACATATGAGTGCCACGCGCCTCTGATCAGGAAGATAGACCTCCGGCATATGCCAACCCGCAGCCGAGCGATCTTGTGCGGGTGCGGGTGCGGGTGCGGGTGCGGGGTGCGCGGGGCCGGACGCGGATGGCGGGCGTGCGGGTGCGCGGGTGCGGGTGCGCGGACTCCGGCGTCCCGGCCCGCGGCCCGGCGCCCCGCGCGAGACGGACGGCCCGCCGGATCGACTCCTCGCGCAGAGTACGTGCGCGGCAGATCCTGGTGCCGCCTGCGGCCCGCACGGGCGGGCTCTGGGCTCTGCGAAGAGTTCTCGCAGCAGCCCGTAGTCGGTGGAGAAGTTCAGCCCGTCGACCTCGTCGTGGAGGGCACCGGTGGTGTCCGCTTCCGCGAGCTCCTGCGGTAGCTCGGACGCGTGGTCCCCCGAACCGCTCCGGTCGATCGGGGCGTCGGTGGTGGTGCGAATCCACGTATCGTCGGAGCCATGCGTCTGAGCACCGTGATCCTCCCTGTCCACCGATGGGGCGAAGGACAGAAGATCTGGCGGCGGGCCGAAGAACTCGGTTTCCACGCCGCCTACACGTACGACCACCTGTCGTGGCGGTCGTTCCGGGAGAAGACGTGGTTCGGGGCGATCCCGACGCTGACGGCAGCGGCCGTCGCCACCGAAACCATGCGGCTCGGCACCCTCGTGACCTCGCCGAACTTCCGGCATCCGGTGACGCTCGCCAAGGAACTCATCTCGCTCGACGACATCTCGGGCGGCCGGGTCACCCTCGGCATCGGAGCGGGCGGGAACGGCTTCGACGCCACGGCGCTCGGCCAGGACCCGTGGACCCCGCGCGAGCGGGCGGATCGTTTCGGCGAGTTCGTACCGCTGCTGGACCGGCTGCTCACCGAGGGTGCGGTCTCGCAGCAGGGCGCCTTCTACACGGCGCAGGAGGCCCGGAACGTCCCCGGCTGCGTCCAGTCGCCCCGGCTGCCGTTCGCCGTTGCCGCGACCGGCCCGCGAGGGCTGAGGCTGGCCGCCCGGTACGGGCAGGCGTGGGTGACCACGGGGGACCCGAAGCTGTTCGATGACGGCACGCCGGAGCAGTCCGTGGAGGCGCTGCGCGGCCAGATCGGCAGGCTCGGCGCGGCGTGCGCGGAGGCCGGCCGGGACGTGGCGGAGCTCGACAAGATCCTGCTCACCGCCTTCACCCCCGACCGTAACCGTCCGCTGGAGTCGGTCGAGGCGTTCGTGGACTTCGCGGGCCGCCACCGGGACCTGGGCTTCACCGAACTGGTCGTCCACTGGCCGATCCCGGACTCGGACTTCGACACCGACCCGGTCGTCTTCGAGCGGATCGCCACCGAGGCGCTCGGCCGGCTGGGCTGACCGGAGAACCGGTCGTGGGGCGGGCCGAGGCGTCCTACGCGCCTCAGCCCGGGAACCGCAGGTATGCGGGGGGTACGGACTCCGCAAGCCACACCCCGTTGGCGCTGACGCGGAAGACGTGACCGGCGCGGTGCATCGCTCCCGCGTCCACGGAGAGCACCACGGGGCTGCCACGCCGTGCCCCGACCCGGGTGGCGGTCTCGCGGTCGGGCGAGAGATGGACGTGGTGGCGGGCCATGGGGCGCAGCCCTTCGGCCCGGATGTCCGGCAGGGACCGGGCCACCGTCCCGTGGTAGAGGAACGGCGGCGGCTCGGCCGGTGGCAGGTCCAGGTCGACGGCGACGGTGTGGCCCTGGTTGGCGCGCAAGCGGTCCCCCTCCAGGGCGAAGCGCTGCTTGTCGTTGACCTCGATCACGTGCTCGAGTTCGGCCCGCGTGATCGGGAAGTTGTTGCGGGCCGCGGCCTCCAGCAGCTCCGCGACGTTCACCCAACCGTTCGGATCGAGCGTCAGCCCGATGCGCTCCGGCTGATGTCGCAGGTGCCGGGAGAGGTACTTCGACACCTTCACGGTGCGTCTGTCATCCATCCGGCCAGAGTGCCCCGCTGCTCCTGGCCGCGCATCCGGATTCTTTCCCCTGTGCAGGAACTGGCGAGAGGTCCAGGAACTGGCGAGGGATTTCGTGTTTGATCCACAAGCAACTTGACTTATCCACAGGGTATTTGGCGATCCTGTGGACAACGCCCTTGCTAAATGAGCAATTTGATCAACTTTGGCCTGAAACAGGCAAGATGTGCCGTTTCATAATAAATAACCCACTTGCGTACTGAGTTCGAGGCGCGGGGCAGGTGCCCCTCCATCCCTCGCCTCCCATCCGTCGGGGCTGGTGCGGCCGTTGTGCGCGGAGGAGACATGCCTGCCCGCCGGTCGCACGGACGAGGGACGTTCTGGGTGCCGTCCGTACGGACGGAACACGGCGGCGCCGAACCAGGCCGAACAGTTCGCGCGCTGGACGCCGTTCCGTCCACGGGCTCTCCCGCATCGGCTGGGGAGATCCACTCCCCGGGCTCGGACGCGTGTCCCTTTGTTCCGGGCGCCGCGAGGTGGACGGAAACCGGTGCGGGTGCACGGGCGGCCGGGAGCGGGTCACCCGAAGGGGTGGCGCTCCCGTCCCGAACTCGGCCTCCTGGCATTCCGAATGGCCCGTTCCGGCGCCAAGTGCTCAGGCGGGCAGAGCCGTCACTGACGCGGGAGTCCCTCCAGGAAGAACGCGCCGCCCCGCGCCGGACGCGGAGGCGCTTCCAACTCCGTCGGGCTCAGCTCCGCTTGCGCGGTACTGCCGTGCCGTGCCTGCCGCCGCCCCGGAGCAGTCCGGCGAGGCCCTTGCGTCGGCCCGGTACCTCCATGAGCGGCTGATCGCGGACCACCGCCTCCAGGACCGCCTCGACGACACGCTCCGCCGCGAGGGTCCCGGACCGCTCCGACGAGGCGCCCGCCTCTCGTCCCGAACTCCGGCCGATGGGAACCCCTCCGGAGTCGGTCGTCCCCGGTCGCACCGCGCTCACCGAGACCGTACGGGGCCCCAGCTCGGCCCGCAGGCCCAGGCTGAGCGCGAGGACGGCGGCCTGCGCCGTGCCGTGGGCGGCCAACCCCGGACTGCGGTACTGCGCACCGGGGTTGGCCGGGAGCACGTTGACGATGTGGCCGCCCTGGCCGCGCTCGGCCATCCGCCCGCCGAACACCCGGCAGCTGTGGACGATACCCATGAGCCCCGCGTCGAGGAAGCCCCGCCACTCCTCGGCCGTGGTCTCCAGGAAGGCCCCGGACGGGGCCGTACCGGCGGAATCGACCGGAACATTGACCAGCACGTCCACGGTGCCGTACTCCGCAGCGACCTTCGCGCCGAGCTTCTCCACCGCGTGCTCGTCGCCCGGTTCGACGGTCTCCGCCCAGGACGCCGGTGCCCCGACGAGCCGGGCCGTCCGCGCGGTACGGGCGGCGCCCGCCGCGTCCCGGTCCACGGCCACCACCCGCGCACCGGCCTCGGCGAACGCCAGGGCGGTGGCCCGTCCGATGCCGTCGGCCGCGCCCGTCACCAGCACCAGCTGCCCGCCGAACCGGTCCGCGTACGGGCCGGAGCCCAGCGGATCCTTCGCCACCGTCCGGCCGGTCCCGGTGGATTCCTGTGCGGCGGCGAACTCGGAGATCCAGGAGGCCAGTTGATCCGGACGGGTGCGGGGCACCCAGTGCTGGGCGGGCAGCCGGCGGCGGACCAGGGACGGAGCCCACCGGTCCAGGTCGTCGTAGAGGGACTCCGACAGAAAGGCGTCGCCGGTCGGCGTGATCAGCTGTACCGGTACGTGGGCGTGGGCGTCGGGGCGCGGCCTGCGCAGCCGGGTACGGACGTTGTCGCGGTAGAGCCAGGCGCCGTGGGCGGCGTCCCGGGGGAGCGAGGCGGTGGGGTACTCGCCCGCCGGTACCTTCTCCAGCCGCTCCAGGATGTCCGGCCACCGGCGTCCCAGCGGTCCCCGCCAGGCGAGTTCGGGCAGGACCGGGGTGTGCAGCAGGTAGACGTACCAGGATTTGGCGCCCTGGCCGGCGAGCTGGAACACGGACCGGGGGGTGGGCCGGGTCAGGCGGTCCTGGATCCAGTGCCCGAAGTGGTCCAGCGAGGGTCCGGACATCGAGGTGAAGGAGGCGATCCTGCCCTTTGTCCGGCCTACCGTGGCGAACTCCCAGGACTGCACCGATCCCCAGTCGTGGCCCACCAGATGCACCGGCCGGTCCGGGCTCACCGCGTCCACCACGGCCAGGAAGTCGTCGGTCAGCTTCTCCAGCGTGAACCCGCCCCGCAGCGGCTTCGGCGCGGTCGAACGGCCGTGTCCGCGTACGTCGTAGAGCACCACGTGCCACTGCTCGGCCAGCGCCCCGGCGACCCGCGACCACACCTCCTTGCTGTCCGGATAGCCGTGCACCAGCACCACGGTCGGCCGGTCCGGATTCCCCAGCTCGGCCACGCAGAGCTCGATGCCGCCCGTACGGACCCAGCGCTCACGCGCTCCCGGCAGATGCATCCCGCCACCTCTCCTCGGTCGGGCGGCGCTCCTGCGCCACCCGTCTTCCTCGGCCCGTGCCGCCCGAAACCCGGCCACGGACAGCGCACTTGACGAGCTGTACGCGCCAGTAACGTGACACTGAAGAATGTGACCAGGCCCGGCGAGGGGTCAAGAGGGAAGCCCGGCTTGTGGACAACCTCCTGTGGACAACCCACTGCGGAGACCGGCGACGAGAGGCCCGAGCGGGAGTCCCGGACGGAGAGCCGGGCGGTATGCCGGTGAGAGACCGGTACGCGGTGCCATCCGTCGACGCCCCTGCCCGGCAGCTCCCTTGCCCGAGGTCCCCCGTGTCCCACAGACCCCGTGTCCCACAAACCCCGTGTCCCACGACCCCGTGTCCGGCAACACCGGGGTCCGGCAACATCCGTGTCCGGGAGGGTGATCGGTGTCAACGGGGTCCCGGGCCGGTCACTCCTGTGCCGGACCCCCCTACGGGTCCGTACAACTCAAGTTTGACGTGTATGCGACCGTCAGGTCTGACGACCGGTGGTACCCGCGCCACTACCGTCGTCCCTGTGACTGTGATCGCGATGAAAGCCTTGAGCAAGCGGTACCCACGGGTGACCGCTCTTGACCGGCTCTCCTTGGACATCGGACCGGGCGTGACCGGTCTGGTGGGTGCCAACGGGGCGGGCAAGTCCACACTGATCAAGATCCTGCTGGGACTTTCGCCCGCCACCGAGGGCTCGGCCTCGGTGCTCGGGCTGGACGTCGCCACGCACGGTGCCGCGATCCGGGAGCGGGTCGGGTACATGCCGGAGCACGACTGCCTGCCGCCCGACGTCTCGGCGACGGAGTTCGTCGTCCACATGGCGCGGATGTCCGGTCTGCCGCCGACGGCGGCCCGGGAACGCACCGCCGACACGCTGCGCCACGTCGGTCTCTACGAGGAGCGGTACCGCCCCATCGGGGGCTATTCGACCGGCATGAAGCAGCGCGTCAAGCTGGCTCAGGCACTGGTGCACGATCCGCGGCTGGTGCTGCTCGACGAACCGACGAACGGCCTCGACCCAGTCGGCCGCGACGAGATGCTCGGGCTCATCCGCCGGGTGCACACCGACTTCGGCATCTCCGTCCTCGTCACCTCGCACCTCCTGGGCGAGCTGGAACGCACCTGCGACCACGTCGTCGTGATCGACGGCGGCACGCTCCTGCGCTCGAGCTCCACCAGCGAGTTCACCCAGACCACCACCACGCTCGCGGTCGAGGTCACCGACAGCGACGTCCACCCGGACGGCACCGACGCACTGCGCCGGAGGCTCGTCGGGGCCGGCGTGAAGCTGGTCGGCGACGACGGCGTCGACACCGGCGGTCTGCCCGGAGCCGGCCACATCCTGCTCGTCGAGGCGAGGGGCGAGGAGACGTACGACCTGGTCCGCGACAGCGTGGCCGGGCTGGGACTCGGGCTCGTCCGCATGGAGCAGCGCCGCCACCACATCGCCGAGGTCTTCCGCGCGGGCGACGGCGCCCGGCCGGTCCCGGCCCCCGCCCCGGTGGCCGCAGCCGTACCGCAGGCCCCGGCCCTCGGAGCCGTACCGCAGGCCCCGGCCGGTTCCGCAGCCGTACCGCAGGCCCCCGCGCCCGGGGCCGTCCGTCAGGCCCCGGTGCCCGGGGCCGTTCAGCAGAAGGGGAGCGGTCTTGATGAGCACTGAGATCAGGGCCGGAGGCGCGCTGCCCGGCGACGCCTCCCGCATCCACGACATCGGCTACCGCTCCTACGACGGCCCCCGGCTCGGTCGCGCCTACGCCCGTCGCTCGCTCTACGTCCAGTCCCTCAAGGGCGCGTTCGGGCTCGGGCGCTCCGCCCGCTCCAAGGTGCTGCCGATGCTCATGTTCGCGGTGATGTGCCTGGTCGCGGCGATCATCGTGGCGGTGTCGATGGCCGCGCCGGGTGCCACGAAACTCGTCGTGAAGTACACCTCGTACGCGATCTACCTGCAGGCCGTCATCGGGCTGTTCGTGGCGGCCCAGGCCCCGCAGAGCGTCTCGCGGGACCTGCGGTTCCGGACGGTTCCGCTGTACTTCTCGCGGCCGATCGAGCACGCCGACTACGTCGTGGCGAAGGTGGCGGCGATGGCGTCCGCCGTCTTCCTGCTCACCGGGACACCGCTGCTCATCCTCTACGTGGGCTCGCTGCTCGCGAAATTCGACCTCGGCGACCAGACCGGCTGGTTCGCCCAGGGACTGGTGTCGGTGGCCCTGTTGTCCGTGCTGTTCGCCGCGCTCGCGCTGGTGGTGGCAGCGGTGACCCCGCGCCGGGGCTTCGGCGTGGCGGCGGTGATCGCCGTGCTGACCATCTCGTACGGAGCGGTCTCCACGGTGCAGGCCATCGCGTACTCGACCGGGGCCGAGGGTGCCATCGCCTGGTTCGGGCTGTTCTCCCCGATCACGCTGATCGACGGGGTGCAGACCGCGTTCCTCGGCGCCTCCTCCGCCTTCCCGGGCGGCGAGGGCCCGGGGGCCGCGATGGGCGTCGTCTATCTGTTCGTTGTTCTCGCGCTCATCGCGGGCTCGTACGCCGCCCTGCTGCGCCGCTACCGGAGGGTCGGGCTGTGACCATCATCGAGATCGACCACGCCTCCCGCTGGTTCGGGAACGTGGTCGCCGTCAATGACGTGAGTATGACGATCGGCCCGGGCGTCACCGGGCTGCTCGGTCCCAACGGCGCGGGCAAGTCCACGCTGATCAACTTGATGGCCGGATTCCTCGCCCCGTCCACGGGGACGGTCACGCTCGACGGGCGGCCGATCTGGCGCAACGAGTCGGTCTACCGGGAGATCGGCATCGTTCCCGAGCGGGAGGGCATGTACGACTTCCTGACCGGCCGGGAGTTCGTCGTCGCCAACGCGGAACTGCAGGGTCTGGGCGCGGCCGAGGCGGCGCGCGCGCTCGCCACGGTCGAGATGGAGTACGCGCAGGACCGCAAGATCCAGACGTACAGCAAGGGCATGCGCCAGCGCGTGAAGATGGCTTCGGCGCTCGTCCACGACCCCTCCGTCCTGCTGCTGGACGAACCGTTCAACGGCATGGACCCCCGGCAGCGGATGCAGCTGATGGAGCTGCTGCGGCGGATGGGCGAGCAGGGTCGCACCGTGCTCTTCTCCTCCCACATCCTCGAAGAGGTCGAGCAACTCGCCTCGCACATCGAGGTGATCGTGGCCGGCCGGCACGCGGCCTCCGGCGACTTCCGCCGCATCCGCCGGCTGATGACGGACCGCCCGCACCGCTATCTCGTGCGCTCGAGCGACGACCGAGCGCTGGCGGCGGCCCTGATCGCGGAC
Organism: Streptomyces sp. NBC_00247; assembly: GCF_036188265.1. NCBI lineage: Bacteria > Bacillati > Actinomycetota > Actinomycetes > Kitasatosporales > Streptomycetaceae > Streptomyces > Streptomyces sp. NBC_00247. The sequence continues at coordinate 3,494,634 of NZ_CP108093.1, forward strand.
CCCTCGACAGCCGGCATCGAGGTGGACCACCGCGAGGGCGCGCTGCTGGTCCAGGCGGTCGACTTCGGCCGCTTCACCACACTGCTGCCGCGTGTGGCCCAGGAGCGGGGCATCCGGCTGCTGGCCGTCTCGCCGTCCGACGAGTCCCTCGAATCGGTTTTCTCGTACCTCGTATCGGCCTGACCAGTGGCCGAGAAGGAGCTGTGACGCGTCATGTACGACCCCACAGTCGCCCGGCTCACCTACCGGGCACTGCTCGGCCGGCGCCGGGCCGCCATCCTGTTCGTCCTGCCCGCCCTGCTGATCGCGATCTCGTTCGCGGTACGGGTCCTGGCGGGCGCCGACGACCAGATCACCTCGGACGTCCTCGGCGGGTTCGCCCTCGCCGTGATGGTTCCGCTGATCGGTGTCATCGCGGGTACGGGGGCCATCGGCCCCGAGATCGACGACGGTTCGATCGTCTACCTGCTGGCGAAGCCCGTGAAGCGGCCCACCATCATCTTCACCAAGCTGATCGTGGCCATCGCCGTCACGATGGTCTTCTCCGCCCTGCCCACCCTGATCGCGGGGCTCGTCCTCAACGGCAACGGCCAGGGAATCGCGGTGGCCTACACCGTCGGCGCGCTCGTCGCCTCGATCGCGTACAGCGCGCTCTTCCTGCTGCTCGGCACGGTCAGCCGGCACGCGGTCGTCTTCGGCCTGGTGTACGCGCTGGTGTGGGAGGCCCTCTTCGGCAGTCAGGTGCCGGGGGCGCGCACGCTGAGCGTGCAGCAGTGGGCGCTCGCCGTCGCCGAGAAGGCAGGAGCGGAAGGGGCGATCACCGCCGACGTCCAACTCCCCCTCGCCGCGGTGCTGCTGGTGGCGGTCACCGTCGGCGCCACCTGGTACGCGGGCCAGAAACTGCGGACGCTGAAGCTGGCCGGCGAGGAGTGAGGCGCGGCGCCGGCCGCCGAGACGGCTCCGTGCGGGACGGCCCTCGCCCGGTGGGTGGGGGCCGTCCCGCTTTCCCGGCCGTCCCGCTTTCCCGGCCGTCCCGCGTTCTCCGGCCGTCCCGCGTTCCCCCTCGTCCCGCGTTCTCCTGCCGTTCCGTACCCCTCGGCCATCGCGTACGCGGCGGCCTGCCGCGTGACGTGGGGTCCGCCGGGTCGTTGGGCCGGATGCGTGGAGGCGACTGGAATCCGTGACGACGAGCGTGTGTGAAGAGGGAATGCCGGCCCCGGGTGCGTGAGCCCCGGACGGAGCCGGCCATCGAGTGAGTGGCACCCGTGAGCGGCCTCCGCCCCTGATGCCCGGGGTGAGGGCCGTCCTTCGCTGTTCCCGCGTACGGAAGGCATGCTCATGCCCACGGAAGTCGCCCTGCTCGAATCCCGCGCTCTGCGCGCCGAGCGGATGGTGCGCGTCGACATCCTCGACAAGGTCAAGAGCCTTGTCATGCTCCCGGACGGCATTCACGTCCGCACAGAGGACGTGGCACGTTACTTCGAAGTATCCACAGAGGTGGTGAAAAAGGTTACCCAGCGCCATCGGGCGGAGATGGCGGAGAACGGGCTGCTGCTCCTTCGAGGCTCTGAACTGCGAACCTTCCATAGGGACATGATGTCCCTATGGGGCGGTGAGGGGGAGGCCAACCACCCGAGTTATCCACAGGCGACCGCCCGGCTCACCCTGTACACCCGTCGTACGGTCCTCAACGTCGCCATGCTTCTTCGCGAAAGCGACATCGCCCGCTGCGTGCGTACGTACCTTCTCGATGCCGAGGGGGACCTCCGGGAGCGGTACGACTCGCTCGATTTCCGCGTCACCCGCATCGAAAGCTGCCTCGCCGGGGTCGGTTCGGCCCTGCAGGAACTGGGTCCGGTCCTGCGCAGGATGTCGGAGCGGTTCGACAGTCTGGACCGGAAGCTGGGAGTGACCCATGAGGTCGTCGGTGCGATGAGCACCCGGCTGGCCGACGTCGCGCACGACGTACGACGGGTCGATGCCCGGCTGGACGACGTGGCGCACCGGCTGAGGGAGCTGAGGCCCGGACCGCGCGAGGGGTGACAATCCGGTCCGTCCCCGCGGGGCGGGACGCACGACCGCCCGCGGCCTTCGCGGGCCGCGGGCGGTCGGTGCGGTACATGGTGCGCCACGTCGTGCGCGACGCCGGGCGGGTACGTACGCGGGAGAGCCGCCGGGAAGCTACCGCGTTCCGCCGGCGAGGAGCTCCTCCAGGACCACCGCGATGCCGTCGTCCTCGTTGGAAGCGGTGATCTCGTGCGCCACGGCCTTGAGTTCGTCGTGCGCGTTGGCCATGGCCACTCCGTGCCGTGCCCAGCCGAACATCGGGATGTCGTTGGGCATGTCACCGAAGGCGATCGTGTCCACGGCCTTCACACCGAGCCGGCGCGCGGCGAGCGAGAGGCCCGTCGCCTTGCTGAGGCCGAGCGGGAGGATCTCCACGACCCCGGGACCCGCCATCACGATGTTGACCAGGCTGCCCACGACCGCCCGTGCGGCGGCCGTGAGCCGGTCGTCGTCGAGCTCCGGGTGCTGGATGTAGATCTTGTTCAGCGGCGCGGTCCACATCTCGTTCGCGTCGTCGACCCGGACGACCGGCAGCGGGCCCTCGTGGACCCGGTAGCCGGGGCCGACCAGGACCTCGCCGTCGAGCCCGTCGCGGCTCGCGGCGAGCAGTAGCGGGCCCACCTCCGCCTCGATCTTGGACAGCGCGAGCCCGGCCAGCTGCCGGTCCAGCGTGAGCGAGGTGAGAAGCTTGTGCTCGCCCGCGTGGTAGACCTGCGCGCCCTGGCCGCAGACGGCGAGACCGTCGTACTCCAGGTCGTCCAGTATCCGCTTGGTCCAGGGGACCGCACGGCCGGTGACCACGATGTGCGCGGCACCGGCCCCGGTGGCGGCGGCCAGCGCTTCGCGCGTCCGCGCGGAGACCGTGTGGTCGTCGCGGAGCAGTGTGCCGTCGAGATCGGTGGCGACGAGCTTGAAGGGGAAGGTCACTTGGCGACCGGCTCCAGGACCTCACGCCCGCCGAGATACGGACGGAGCATCTCGGGCACGCGCACGGAACCGTCCGCGAGCTGGTGGTTCTCCAGGATCGCCACGATCGTGCGCGGTACGGCGCAGAGCGTGCCGTTCAGGGTGGCCAGCGGCTGGACCTTCTTGCCGTCCCGCATGCGCACCGACAGGCGGCGCGCCTGGAAGCTGTCGCAGTTGGAGGCGGAGGTCAGCTCGCGGTACTTGCCCTGGGTCGGGATCCACGCCTCGCAGTCGAACTTCCGCGAGGCGGAGGCCCCGAGGTCACCGGTGGCCACGTCGATCACCTGGAAGGGAAGCTCCAGGCCGGTCAGCCACTGCTTCTCCCACTCCAGCAGCCGGCGGTGCTCGGCCTCGGCGTCGGCGGGGTCGACGTACGAGAACATCTCGACCTTGTCGAACTGGTGGACCCGGAAGATGCCCCGGGTGTCCTTGCCGTACGTACCGGCCTCGCGGCGGAAGCAGGGCGAGAAGCCGGCGTACCGCAGGGGCAGCTTGTCGGCCTCGATGATCTCGTCCATGTGGTACGCGGCGAGGGGGACCTCGGAGGTGCCGACCAGGTAGAAGTCGTCCTTCTCCAGGTGGTAGACGTTCTCGGCCGCCTGGCCGAGGAAGCCGGTGCCCTCCATGGCGCGCGGGCGGACCAGCGCGGGGGTGAGCATGGGGATGAAGCCCGCCTCGGTCGCCTGCGCGATGGCCGCGTTGACGAGGGCGAGCTCCAGCAGGGCGCCGATGCCCGTCAGGTAGTAGAAGCGCGATCCGGAGACCTTGGCGCCGCGCTCCATGTCGATGGCGCCGAGCGACTCTCCGAGCTCCAGGTGGTCCTTGGGCTCGAAGCCCTCGGCGCCGAAGTCGCGGATGGTGCCGTGCGTCTCCAGGACGACGAAGTCCTCCTCGCCGCCGACCGGCACGTCCTCCTGGACGATGTTGCCGAGCTGCAGCAGAAGGCGCTTGGCCTCCGCGTCCGCCTCGTTCTGGGCGGCGTCGGCTGCACGGACGTCGGCCTTGAGCTGGTCGGCGCGGGTCAGCAGCTCCGTCCGCTCCTCGGGTGTGGCCTTGGGGATCAGCTTTCCGAGCGACTTCTGCTCGGATCGGAGTTCGTCGAAGCGGACGCCGGACGACCTGCGCAGCTCGTCGGCGGAGAGCAGGGCGTCGACGAGGGCGACGTCCTCTCCACGGGCGCGCTGGGAGGCGCGAACACGGTCGGGGTCCTCACGGAGCAGGCGAAGGTCAATCACCCCTCCAGGCTACCGGTGTGCGCTTCGGCCATCCGAACCGATATTGCCGAGCGTGTCACTTTGCCCGAATTGCCGTGAATGGTAACTCTGGTGGAATCCCGGATTCGCGCGGGGAGGGCGGTGGGGGGCTGAGAGGCGAGGCGTGGGCGGGCGATCGTCCGCACGGTAATCGTCCGCGGAGGCGGACACGAGTGCGGTGGGAATCCGTCAGGGATCGAGGAGTGCGGGCGCCCGGGGGGCGGGAGGGTTCACCGGTGACCCGGGGTGCGTCAGTCGAAGCGGCCCCAATGCCTCGAATCGGGTGCAGAGTTGCCCCCTCCTTGACGTACTGCCCTGCCCTGTCGGGGAGTTGAGGGACACCTCCGGAGTGGTTGTCCACAAGATGGGTCTACTCGTAGCAGTTATCCACAGGCTGTGTGGAAAACCTGTGGATGCGCGAAGGCGATTCCCGATGGTGGGTTCCGGGGGTCTGGGGAGCATGGATTCAATCCTTAAACCGCCTTCCGTTCACCCATTCGAGCGGCAATTCGTCATTCCGTGTCATTGATCAAGGTAATTGGGCTGAACGAGCCGGATGTGGATCATGGGGAGCCCTGGGAGGCTTCGCAACCCCATGAGATCACCTGGGGTGATTTGTCGATGATGTCGAACGGCAGTGTCGACTTGTCCCCAGGTTGCGGCCGCGCCCTGTGGATAACTCTGTGGGTAAACGACCATCGGTGAGGAGGGCCGCCCGGATGTGCAACCGGCGCTCCTCTGAAGACGCCCCGGAGCGGCCCGCGCTCGTCAGCCGCGCCCGTCCTGGCTGCGCGCCAGCCAGTCCGAGGCGGCGGCGAAGTCGGTGTCCGAGGTGCCCGTGCGCAGGGGGGCGACCTCCTCCGGCGTCACGCCGGCCCGGGGGTAGGAGCCGAGGAAGCGCAGGTTCGGACAGATGCGCTTGAGTCCCATCAGCGCCTCGCCCACCCGCCGGTCCGCGATGTGGCCCTCGGCGTCCACCGCGAAGCAGTAGTCACCGATGCCCTTCCCGGTGGGGCGGGACTGGATCAACATCAGGTTCACCCCGCGTACCGCGAACTCCTGGAGCAGTTCGAGCAGGGCGCCCGGCCGGTCCTCGCCCAGCCAGAGGACCACGGAGGTCTTGTCGGCGCCGGTCGGGGCGGAGGGCCGGGCCGGGCGGCCGACGAGGACGAAGCGCGTCTGCGCGTTCACCGCGTCGTGGATCTCGGTGGCGAGCGGGACGAGCCCGTACGTCGCCGCCGCGAACTCCCCGGCGAAGGCGGCGTCGTACCGTCCGTCCCGTACCAGCCGGGCGCCGTCCGCGTTGGACGCGGCCGACTCCCACACGGCTCCGGGGAGGTGGGCGGCCAGCCAGTTGCGGACCTGCGGCTGTGCGGCGGGGTGCGCGGTGACGGACTTGATGTCCTCCAGCCGGGTACCGGGCCGCACCAGCAGTGCGAACGAGATGGAGAGCAGCACCTCGCGGTAGATCATCAGTGGGGCGCCCACCGCCAGCTCGTCCAGAGTCGCGGTGATTCCGCCCTCGACCGAGTTCTCGATCGGTACGAGTGCGGCGGCGGCCTCGCCGTTCCTGACCGCGTCCAGCGCCGCCGGTACGGAGACCATGGGGACGAGTTCGCGGGTGGCGGCTTCCGGGAGCGTACGGAGCGCCACCTCGGTGAAGGTGCCTTCGGGGCCGAGATAGGCGTAGCGCGTAGCGGACATGCGGTCACCCTAAGGGCTGTCGGGGCGGCTTTCGGGGGTGTTCGGGCAGGTGGCCGGTGGAGCTGGGGGCGGTCGCGGCGGCGAGCCCGGCGGACCGGGGGCGGTCAGGACTCCAGCAGTCGCTGCCCCACGTACTCCCCCTCCGCGGCGCCGCCCGGCACCGCGAAGACACCGCTCGCCTCGTGCCGGATGAACGGCGAGAGCGCGTCCCCCCGGTCGAGTTTGCGCTGCACCGGCACGAAGCCCCGGAACGGGTCCGCCTGCCAGCAGACGAAGAGCAGCCCCGCGTCGGGCGTCCCGTCCGGGTCGATGCCGTCGTGGTACGAGAACGGGCGCCGCAGCATCGCCGCCCCGCCGTTCTTCCCGGGTGAGGAGATCCGGGCGTGGGCGTTCGACGGGATCACCGGCTTGCCGTCCGGACCGAGCTTGTCCAGGTCCATCGCGGTGGTCTCGTCGCCGCCGCTGAGCGGGGCACCGTCGTCCTTGCGCCGGCCGATGACCCGCTCCTGACGTGCGACCGAGAGCTTCTCCCAGTCGTCCAGCAGCATCCGGATGCGACGGACGACCGCGTAGGAGCCGCCCGCGAGCCAGTCCTGCGCCGGGTCGGCGGCAGCGGAGGCCGAGGGCGCGGGCACGAAGATCCGTGCGTCGAAGTCGCCGTCGGCGGGCTTGGGGTTGTTGGTCCCGTCCATCTGGCCCATCAGGTTGCGGGCCGTCAGAGGGCGGGCGGTCGCGCCCGGAGTGCGGTTGAAGCCGTTCATCTGCCAGCGCACGCGCGCAGCCGAACCGGTGGCGCGCTGGACCGCGCGCAATGCGTGGAAGGCGACCAGCGCGTCGTCGGCGCCGATCTGCACCCAGAGGTCGCCGTTCGACCGTCCGGAGTCGAGATGGTCCGAGGAGAACGCGGGCAGCGGGTCGAGCCCGGCGGGCCTCCGTTCCTCCAGCCCGGTCCGGTCGAAGAAGGTACGGCCGAAGCCGAAGGTGAGGGTCAGGGAGGACGGGCCGGCGTCCAGGGCGATCCCGGTGTCCCCGCCGGAGCCGGCCGGGCGGCCCGCCATCAGCTCCCCGGCCAGCGTCGACCAGCGCCGCATCAGTGCGGCGGCCTCGGTGCGTCCGGCGCCCGCCGCGAGGTCGAAGGCGACGAGATGGCCACTCGCCTGGAGCGGTGTGGTGATCCCGGGCTGATGTTTCCCGTGAAACATCGCCTCGGTCGAACCGATCGAGGCGAGCGCCGTCGGCGCGTCCGGGCGCGTCACGGCGTATCCGGTGGCACCACCCGCGGCGCCCAGCACCAGGCCGGCGGCTCCGGCCGCCCCGGCGCCGCCGATCAGCTTCCGCCGCGAGACACCGCCGGTGGCCGCGTTCGCGTCGGCGCCCATGGTGGCCGCTCCGGTCGCCCCGGCACGCTCCCGGGGGGTCTGTACGTTCGTCTTGCGCTTGCTCACGCGGGTCAGCCGATCTTCACGTTCTTGACGACGGTGGTCTCGTCGATGTCCGAGGTGCGGACGGAGACCGCGAACTTCCACTCGCCCGCCATCGGGATCTGGACGCCGCTCGCGGCCCAGTGGCCCTCGGCGAGCCGGTCGGGGACGACCGGCAGAGGGCCGATGTCCTTCGCCTCCAGGGTGAGCGCGATCCGTACTTCCGGTACGTCCATCGCCGTGCCCTTCCCGTCCTCGATCCACAGATGCAGGTCGTTGGAGCCGGTCCGGCCCGGGTCGAGGTCCAGCTGGACGGTTCCCTTGCCGTGGGTGCCGCCGGTGTCGAAGGGCAGGCTCACCGTGACCGGCTGAGCGACGGCCGGAGCGGCGGCGACATTGGTCTTCGCGGCCTCCTCCTCCGTACGGCCGGGTTCGGTTGACGAGAGGATGGTGGCGACGACCAGCAGGACGGCGGCGACGGCGGTCTCGACGAGGACCGAGCGGCGCAGTCCGGAGCGGCCGGCATCGGCGTCGCGGGCCTTCCGTTCCCTGGTCGCCGTCCGGGCGGCCCGTTGGCGGGCGAGCTGGGCGGCGCGCGTGGGGTCGGTGGTCGTGGCGGGCCCGCCCTCGCCGGTACCGGCGGCCGACTCGGTGGCCGCGACCGTCACCAGTCCGGCCTCCTCGGCCGCCGGCTCCGCCTCCTCCTCGGTGACCGCTCCCGTCCCGGAGGGCTTCCCGTGGGTCAGCCGGCCCGTCCAGCGCCGGGAGATCCAGGCGACGCCCACGAGGACCGCGACCAGTCCGACCTTCACCAGCAGCAGCCGGCCGTAGGCGGTGCCGGTGAGCGCCGACCAGGAGCCGACCTGGCGCCAGGACTGGTAGAGCCCGGTTCCGGCGAGGACGACCACGCTGACGAACGCGATGCGCGAGAAGCGGCGTACGGCTGCGGAGGGCAGCTCGGGGACCCGGTACAGGGCGGTCAGCAGGGAGGCCAGGCCGCCCAGCCAGGCCGCGACCGCCAGCAGATGGGCCATGTCGACCGGCATGGCGATGCCCGGCTGGAGCCCGGTGGAGGCGTGTTCGGCGAGCGACCAGGTACCCGCGATGCCGGTGGCGACGACCGCCCCGCCGAGCGAGAGGCCGAAGGTGAGGTCTTTCCGCTCCTTCTCGTCCTCGCGCCGGGAATACGTACCGAACAACACGGCGACGAAGAGCGCGGAGGCGCCCAGCAGGAGCAGCCGGGAGACCAGCGCGGCGCCCGGCTTGGTCTCCAGGGACGCCTGGAGACCGGCGAGATCGAAGGCGTCGGCGAACTTCCCGCTGCCGGTGTACGGGTTGCGCAGCAGCAGCATCAGCAGGGTGGACGCGGTGAGGGTGATCCAGCCGCCGAGCACGAGCCGTTGCAGCGGGCGGGCCGAGGCACCGCCCCGCCAGCAGGCGAGGACGAACGCGGAGCCGCCCGCGAGCAGGATGAAACCGGTGTACGCGGCGTAGCGCGCGATGTCGTAGAGCAGGCCGACCACTCCGCCGCCCGCACCCGAGGCGGACAGCGCGACGGTGGTGGTGGACGGTGCGCCGATGGAGAAGGTGAAGGCGCCCGAGACCGGGTGGCTGTCGGCGGACACCGCCTGCCAGGCCACGGTGTAGGTGCCGTCGGGGAGGCCGGAGTGGAGTGTGACGGCGTACCGGGCGGCCTTGCCGTCGCCCACCGCGCGCGGGTCACCGGTGTCGGCCCGCGCGCCGGACGGGTCGAGCACCCGGATCGCGTCGTCGCCCAGCGAGACGGACTCGGAGAAGGAGAGGGTGACGTTCTGGGGTGCGGCGTCGACCACCGCCCCGTCCTGCGGATCGCTTCCCGTGAGGGCGGCGTGCGCGGACGCGGGAGCCGCGCCCGCCAGCATCAGGCCGAGGAACAGGCCGATCAGCGTGGCGAGGAGCGCGGACGCGGTGAGCGGCCGGCGTATCGGGAAAGGCCGGACACGATCTGCGCGCGGGGCGGTGGCTGTCATGGTGGATTCAGTCCCTCACTGCTTCGCCGGGTTGTAGGTCGTCTCCTCGACGGGAAGTTCGACCGTGAGCGGGCCGGTCTTCTCGAAGTGCAGCTCCACGGAGATCTTCTGTCCGCGCTTCGGCTGCCGCTTGAGCTCGCTGAACATGATGTGGCTGCCGCCGCGTTCGAGGTCCAGTTCGCCGCCCGCGGGCACCTCGAAGGACGAGACCATCCGCATGGCCCGGCCCTTCGTCTCGTGGATCGTGACGTGGTCGGAGATCGAGCTGGTCACCGAGGTCAGCCGGTCGGTGGCGCCTCCCGCGTTCTCCACGACGAGGAACGCCGCCGCGATGTCGCTGACCGGCTGCGGCATGAAGGCCCCGACGACCTTCAGTTCGGGGGAGCCCCCGCTGGAACACCCCGCGAGGGTCAGGCCCGAGACGAGGGCCAGTCCGCCTGCGAGTACCGCCCGGCCTGTCACGGCTTCGCCCCCTGGATGAGCTTGGGGAGGTCCGCGGTGTAGTCGTCGGCGGTGGTGTCCTCGCTGTAGATGACGTATCCGGCGTCGGTCTTCGGGGAGAACGCCATGACCTGGGCGCCGTGCATGGAGACGACGGTGCCGTCCTTCTCCGTCGTCGCGGGGTCGATGCCGATGCCCATCGACCGGGCGCCCGCCTGGATGGTCTTGAAGTCGCCGGTGAGGCCGATGAAGTCGGGGTCCTGGGCCTTGAGCCAGGCACCCAGCGAGGCCGGGGTGTCCCGCTCGGGGTCGGTGGTGATGAAGACGACCCGGAGTTCGTCCTGCTCGGCGGCGGGCAGCGCGCGCTTGGCGAGCGCGATGTTGCTCATGGTCAGCGGGCAGACGTCCGGGCAGTTGGTGTAGCCGTAGTAGATGAGCGTCGGCTTGCCCGCGGTCTCCTTGCGGAGGTCGTACGTCTTGCCGTGGGTGTCCGTCAGGACGAGGTCGGGCTTGGCGAACGGCTGGTCGAGGACGGTGGCGGCCTGGGTGGTGGTGGACGTGGAGACGTCGGTCACCGGCTTGGCGGCCGCATCGTCGTCCGAGCCGCAGGCGGTCAGGGCCAGTGCCGTCGCCGCGGCGAACGCGACGACCGATGCCAGTTTCTTGGTGCGCATGAGGGATGTGTTCCTGGTCCGTGGTGCGGTGGATGGCTCCGGGGCCGTCCGGGGACCGGACCGGGCGCGCGTGCGCCCGGCCCGGTCACGGAGGGACGGAAGGCCCGGGTGGGTCAGACGGTACGACGGCGGGCGAGGACGCCGAACGCGGCGCCCGCGATGCCGACGACGATGCCGACGATGCCAAGGACCCGCGCGGTGCTGTCGCTCGCCGAGGTGGAGTCCGAGGCGGCCTCGGTGGTGTGACCGGCCGCCGCGGACGCGTCGGTGCCGGCCGCCTTGTCGTCGGCGGCGGCGCCGTGGGTGTCCGCCGCGGCGTCGGTCAGGGTCAGGACCGGCGCCGGGTTGTCGGGCTCCTCGCCACTGGCCGGGGTCTCCTCGATCCAGCGGACGACTTCCTTGCTGCTGTACGTCTGGAGGGCCTTGAAGACGAGCTGGTCGGCGTCTTCGGGGAGCTGGCCCACCGAGAGCGGGAACTGCTGGAAGAAGCCGGGCTTGATCGCGGCGGAGGCGTCGGCGGTCCAGGTGACCTTGGAGACGGCCTCGGTCACCTTCTTGCCGTGGACGTCGAGCGGCTTGGCGAGCGTGGCCTTGGTGACGTCGATCTTCCATCCCGGCACGGCCTGCGGGCTGACCGAGGAGAGCGGGTGGTCCGTGGGGAAGCTGACTTCGAGCTTCACGGTGGAGGCGTCGTCACGCTCGTTGGGGACCTTGAAGTTGATGGTGGCGTAACCGCCCTTGGCCGCCTCGCCCTGGGGCTGCACGCTGACGTGCGCGGAGGCGGGACCGGCGAGCAGCAGAACGGTGGTCGCGGCGATGCCGCCCGCGACGGCGATACGGGAAATGTTCATGGCAGGGATCACTCCACGGAGCAGGGAAGCGGTGATCCGGCGCGCGGGTGCGCGACGGCATCACGACACCTCCGTCCCACGGCCGTCGTGACGGCGGGGCCGTTCTGCGGCAGGAGGGAGGATGTCGCGTCAGGCTGCGAGGGCGTACGCGGCGGGAGGCCCGCGCCTGATCACCAGATGCTGCAGCGGATCGCCGGTGGCCGGAGCCGGAGCGTCCACGGGAGTACGGGCCGGGCGCGGCCCGGCCGTCGGGGCGCCCGGGAACCCGGCGCGCAGGAACCGTACGAGCGCGAGCGCGGCCCGCAGGGGGCGCAGCCGTGCGGCGGCGGCGAGTTCACGGCCGCCGTGCGCGGAGAGCCGCGCCAGCCCGAAGAGCGCCGCCTCGCCCCTGCGCAGCAGCCAGCCCGTGGCGAGCGCGGCCAGCAGATGGCCGAGGACCATGGGCAGACCGGGCAGCAGCCCCGCCGGGGCGCCGGCCGAGGCGGCGGCGGACGCGAGGTGGACGTGGGCGCCGGCCACGGCCGCCGGGTCGACGCCCGCCTCCGTGACGATGTGGTGGGCCTGGGCGACGCTGATCGAGCCGGGGGTGTCACCGCAGACCAGCGAGGCGGCGAACCGGACGAGCGACGCGTCCCCCGTGGCCGGAGCCGCCGGGGACGCCCCCATGGCGGCGGTCGTCATGGGGTGGGCGAGCTCGAAGAGCGTGTGCAGCGAGAGCTGCCCGAAGGCCAGTGCCGCCGTGATCGACGGCAGCGAGCGCTCGCGCCCGGCGAGCGGTGCCACCACCGCGAGGGCGAGGAGGAATCCGCAGAGCAGCGTCCACCCGGGTACGTCGGAGGCGGAGGCGATGCCATGCCCCGCGGCGGACAGCACGACGCAGACCGCGGCGAACACCGAGGCCCTCAGGAGCCGTAGACCGGCTCCGGCGCGTGTGACGGACCGTGCGACAGGCGTAGACATGGCCGGGCCATCATCGCACTGCGCCCCCGCCCGTGGGGCGGCAGGTCCGGAACGTCATCTTCCGTACCGTTCGGGGTGCGTTGCGCGGAAAGCGGAACTGTTGCGCACGAGGCAGAACGCGACGGGTGTGACAGTCGTTGTAGCTGGTGGCGGGGGTGTGCTGGGCTTCGGAACCGGTCAGCGGTCCGGACATACACCGGCAAGCGGAATATTCGCGTCCGCCGAATGAGGGCTATCACGGCAGAACCGTGCTTACGGGGTGCCCTCCACGGCAATACGTATCGGTATGTCGAGCCGCAGCCAGGAGGCTGGAGCATGAGCATGTGGTGGTCACTCCATTTGCGGCGCGAAGCCGCGAGCGTTCCGCTCGCCCGTCGATTTCTCCTCGGCAGCATGGAGACGGCGGGAGTGGATCCGGACATCTCGTACGACTTGTCGGTGGCGCTCACCGAGGCCTGTGCCAACGCCGTGGAACACGGCGGGGACCGTGCCGCCGACCTGGGGGACCTCGGGGGCGCCGCCCACGGCCGTGCCGGGGGCGACCGGCACGCGGGCGCCTCAGGTCAGTACCGGGTCACCGCGTACCTGGACGGTGAGACATGCCGTATCGAGGTCGCGGACTCCGGACCGGGCTTTCCCGCCCGGCGAACCCTTCGCCCCGCGGCACACCCTTCCGATACCCGCGACGCGCCGGTGACCAAGCCGGACTGCGCCGCCGACCCGGGGGACATGGCCGAGAGCGGCCGTGGCCTCGGACTCATCGAACAGCTCGCCGACCACGTCCACATCGGCAACCGGCCGGGACGCGGGACCGTGGTGAGCTTCGACAAAACCCTGAAATGGCGCGAGGGCGCGCTGCTCATGGTGTCCTGAGCGGCGCGCCCCGGCGCCGGCTCCGCGCGGTCTCCCGTGCGGCTCCTGGTGCGGATCTCCGTGCGGAGAACCGCGCGGCTCCTCGTGCGGTGCGTGTCAGCCCTTGAGACCGGCCATCCAGGTCTCGATCTCGGCGGAGTCGCGCGGCAGCTTGTCGGAGAGGTTCCGGTTGCCGTCCTCCGTGACGAGGATGTCGTCCTCGATCCGGACACCGATGCCGCGGTACTCCTGCGGCACCGTCAGGTCGTCGGCCTGGAAGTACAGACCGGGCTCCACCGTCAGGCACATGCCCGGCTCCAGCGTGCCGTTGACGTACGTCTCGGTGCGCGCGGCGGCGCAGTCGTGGACGTCCATGCCGAGCATGTGGCCGGTGCCGTGCAGGGTCCAGCGGCGCTGGAGGCCCAGCTCCAGGACCTTCTCGACGGTGAGGTCGCCGAGCAGGCCCCACGCGACGAGGTGCTCGGCGAGCACGCGCTGCGCGGCGTCGTGGAAGTCGCGGAAGTCGGCGCCGGGCTTCACGGCGGCGATGCCCGCCTCCTGCGCCGCGTACACCGCGTCGTAGATCTTGCGCTGGAGCGGCGAGAAGGTGCCGTTGATCGGCAGGGTCCGCGTCACGTCGGCGGTGTAGAGGTCGTTCGTCTCCACGCCGGCGTCGAGCAGCAGCAGCTCGCCGGCGCGGACGGCGCCGTCGTTGCGGACCCAGTGCAGCGTGGTGGCGTGCGGGCCGGCGGCGCAGATCGAGCCGTAGCCGATGTCGTTGCCCTCGACGCGGGCGCGCAGGAAGAACGTGCCCTCGATGTAGCGCTCGCTCGTCGCCTCGGCCTTGTCGAGCACCTTCACGACGTCCTCGAAGCCGCGCGCGGTGATGTCGCACGCCTTCTGGAGCTCGGCGATCTCGAAGGCGTCCTTCACCAGGCGCGCCTCGGAGAGGTACACCCGCAGTTCCTCGTCGCGCTCGGCGGTGACCTTGTCGGTCAGGGCCGCCTCGATGCCGGCGTCGTAGCCCCGGACGGCGCGGACCGGTCCGGTGGCCTCCTTCAGCGCGGCGGTGAGCTCGCGGACGTCCTTCGCCGGGATGCCCAGCACCTGCTCGGCCTCGGTGAGGGAGTGGCGGCGGCCGACCCACAGCTCGCCCTGGCCGTCGAGCCAGAACTCACCGTTCTCGCGGTCGGAGCGCGGAAGCAGGTAGACGGTCGCGTCGTGGCCGCCGTCGGTCTTCGGCTCCAGGACGAGGACGCCGTCGTGCGTCTGGTCGCCGGTGAGGTAGGCGTACTCGGAGGAGGCGCGGAACGCGTACTCCGTGTCGTTGGCGCGGGTCTTCAGGTGGCCCGCGGGGACGACGAGGCGCTCGCCGGGGAAACGCGCGGAGAGCGCGGCGCGGCGGGCGGCGGTGTGCGCGGCCTGCGGCAGCGGCGCGAGACCGTGCAGCTCGGTGTCGGCCCAGCCCGACTTCATGTTCGTGGCGAGCTCGTCGGAGACGGCCGGGTACAGGCCGTTCTTCCGGGCCTTGACCGGCTCGGTCTCTTCGGTCGCTTCGATTTCCGGGGTCTCCGGGGTGCGCTCGTCGGACACGATGTGGCTCTCCTTGCTACGACACTGGGCCCCACCATCGTACGGGCGTACGGAAGGGGGCCCAGGGGCCGAGGGCCTCTTACCGCAGGGACGCGGATCAGAGCGGTGGCGGTGCCGGGAGACCTCGGCCGATCTGCGGAGAGTGCGGCTGATCTGCGCGGACACCAGAAGCGGATGGTGAGACTCCGGAAAGCGGCATCGGGAGCCGTTCCGGGAGGCGTCTTCGGGAAGGCTCCCAGAAAGCGCGTCCGGGGAGCCGGGCCGCCGGGCCGCCGGGCGGGTCGGCCGGGTCGGCCGGGCGGGCAGGGCGGGCGGGTCGGCCGGGCGGGCAGGGCGGGCGGGTCGGCCGGGCGGGTCGGCCGGGCGGGCAGGGCGGCGGAGCCGGTCAGTCGAAACGCACGGCGAGGAGGACCACGTCGTCGGTGTGGTCGGCCGGGGTGTTCCTGGTCAGCAGGGTGCGCAGTACGTGGTCGGCCACCGTCCCCGGGTCGCGGCGGGCGGTCCGCGGCACCCCGGCGGCGGCGGCGTGCAGCCGTGCGAACGCCCGGTCCGTCGAATCGCCGGTGCGGCGCAGCAGCCCGTCGGTGTAGAGAAGAACGGTTTCACCCGATTCGGGGCTGAACTCCACGCTCGGCGCCTCCCAGCACGCCAGCATGTTGAGCGGCGCGGAGACGGTGGTCTCGACGAACTCGGTGCGCCGCTCGCCGACCACGAGCGGCGGGGCGTGACCGGCGCCGGCCAGCACGATCCGGCGCAGCGCCGGTTCGCAGTAGGCGAAGAGAGCGGTCGCGGTGCGCGCCGGTTCGGTGAGCCGGAGCAGCAGTTCCAGGTCCGAGAGGACGGCCACCGGGTCCTCGCCCTCCATGACGGCGTACGCGCGCAGCCCGGAGCGGAGGCGCCCCATCGCGGCCGTCGCCCCGGGGCCGGAGCCGCCGGACGCTCCCACGGAGAGGCCGAGCGCGCCGTCCGGGAGGGGCAGGGCGTCGTACCAGTCGCCGCCGCCGTCCGGGGCGGGACGGTGCCGGGCGGCCAGCCGCACGCCGGGGATGCGCGGCAACCGGCTCGGCAGCAGCTCCTCGGCGACGACCGCCAGGTCGGACCGGGCGCGTTCGAGTTCGAGGAGGCGGGCCAGGTGCTCGGCCGCGTACCGCCCGTACAGACCGACGAGGTGCTGTTGCCGCTCCAGGGGTTCGGCCGGTTCGTCGTAGAACCAGACGGTCGCGCCGAGCCTGGCACCTGACCGGGAAACGAGGGGCAGGGCGTAGCTGGCGGCGTATCCGAGCCGGTCGGCGACTTCGCGATGACGGGGGTCGAGGCCGGCCTCGGCGAGCAGGTCCGGGTTGCTCACCGGGGCGGTGGCCGCGGCCGGAGCGTCGAGGATCCGGCCGTGCGGGGTGGCGGCTCGCGGGACGGTCTCGATGATGCCGAGGTCGGCGTGGCCGAGGCCGAGGCCGACGGTGGTGCGCGGGCTCCGGGCGTCGTCGGGCTCGAGGATCACGAGGCCGCGGGGGGCGCCGACGAGGGCCGCGCCGGCGCTCAGCAACTCCGGGAGCGCGCTGTCGAGGGTGCGGGTCCCGGCCAGGCGCTCGGTGAGTTCGTGGAGGGTGGTGAGGTCGGAGACCCATCCGGCCAGGCGGTCCTGGAGGAAGGATCCCGGCGCGGAGGGCACCGTGGCCAGCGGCTCCGGAGTGTGCGCTGAAACCGGAACGGTGGGATTGATTCCAGCCATTTTTGGCAGGTGTCGGGCGCTCATGGCCTCCGGCTTTCCGACCGGCGAGTTCCGTCGAATAGCATCGCAAACCCCCCTGTCATTCTGCGCCACTATCAAGGCATCCACATGTACACGTACAAGTAAGGCGATGTCCAGCATTGTCCTTGCGAGACTCCTGGTGTCCACGGGATACTTAACTTGGCCGAAAAATGCGGCAGGTGGCAGGTATTTGCTGTCGACTGGACGAGTTCTTCGGGCAGTGCCCTCCGGGGCGTTGTGCCGGGTGGAGCGTCATTCCGGTCGTGCGGGGTACGTAATCGTTGGAGCGCGGGGCAGTTGGGGTCACCCCGGAACCCGGCGGCGGGAGCGGGCGTCCTCGTCCCTGACACCACCGCTCGGGGTGGTGGGACCTCACTCCGGGCGGCACGTCCGCGACATGGCTCTCCCCGTCCCGCCGCGTCCGGACCGCACGAGGTGGTCCGGCTCTCGGCAGTTCGACTCCGCAAGGCCGTTCGACTCAGGCTCGGTCCGGTTCGATCCGTCTCCGCTCCATCACGCTCGGCCCGGCTCCGTCCGGCACCCGCCACACGTTCGTGCGGGGGCCCGAGGAGCACGCACGCGCGGTCACGAACGCACGGTGAGGAACGCACGGTCACACCCGCGCGGTCGGGTACCCGCGGTGATCCACGCACGGTGATCCACGCAGAGCGACGCACGAGCCGAATGAACCGCGCACGGTGATCGACGCACGGTGATCAACGCAGTGATCCACCCAGTGATCTACGCACAGTCAGAGTCGCCGCCGCGAAGCAGTGCGAGGCGCGGGCGGCGGCGTGGACCTCGGCGTTCAACGGAAAGGAACGAGCGCTCATGCGCGAGATCCCCGGAAGGCGACGCGGGAACCGGTTCCGGCGTGGAGGCGGCACCGCTCGACTCGACGCGGCGCTGGCCTGCGCCATCGGCCGGCAGTGGCCCGTCCTGCCCGGTGTGGGACTGTCCACCGGCCGGAGCGGCTGCGCCTGCCCCGACCCCGAGTGCGTGGTACCCGGCGCACACCCCTTCGATCCCGGGCTGCTCGCGGCCACCACGGACGAGCGCATGGTGCGGTGGTGGTGGACCGGGCGTCCCACCGCCCCGGTGCTGCTGGCCACCGGGGGCCGCGCGCCGTGTGCCGTGAGCCTGCCGGCGGTGAGCGGTGCGCAGGCGCTGGCGGTGCTGGACGCCCGGGGCTTGCGGCTCGGGCCGGTGATCGCGACGCCGACCCGGTGGGCCCTGCTGGTACGCCCGTACACCCTGGAGCGCCTGGGCGAGCTGTTGCACGCCCAGGAGTGGGTGCCCAGTTCGCTGCGCTTCCACGGGGAGGGCGGCTACCTGACGGTGCCGCCCGCCGGGAAGGGCGACGGTCAGGTCCGCTGGGAACGGCCGCCCGCGGCGCCGGCGCGGAGCGCCACGCCGTGGCTGCCGGACGTCGGGACGGTCCTGGACGCGCTGGTGGCGGCGAGTACGAGTGCGCCGGGCGGCGGGAGCCGGCTCGCCTACTGAGGGCCGGGCGCCAGGTTCCGTACCGCGGTCGGAATCCGGGGAGATCCGGCGGTTTCGAGACTTTCCTCGACGGGAGAGAGCCGACCGGTCCGTGCCCGGAGACCGACGGTCCCGTTCTCCGGAGCCCGGCGTGCGGGCGGGGCAGGCGGCGCTGCTTTTGAAACGCACCCCGGAGCATCACTCAACGCATTCCGGCAGGGCTTCGGGGCGGGAGATTCCGGGTCGGGAAGGAAGGAGCGGGCATGCGAATTCTTGACCGTTTTTCGAACCTGATCACCTTTCTGGAATACCTTGCTCCAATGTTCCTGAACATCTGTCGAATAGGGAATGCGACACCGGACTTCCGTCCGCGCCCACTCCTTGGGTGCGTTGCTCGGGCGCGCGTCGCGACGTGGCGGGCTCCCGGAGGACGCACAGGAGGCGCACAACTTGCCCGTCGGGGCTGAGACCGGGTTCAGAAGGTCCGGCAAGGGCCCTTTGGGCGGGGCGGGTTGAGGCTCGTCCGGCGTGACGACGGTGTCGGCGCGTCTGCGTGACGGCGCGACTGCGTGACTGTGCGACGGCGTGACGGCGCGTGGCGTTCGAGGTGCGGGTGCCCGGGGCGCACCGGTCGGCGTCGCGGGGGATGTGCGAGGCGAAGACCGTCGTACGGGAGGCGCGAGGGCGAAGGCCCGTCGTGCGCGGGGCGGCGGGCCGCTCACGGCTTCGCCGCGGGCCGGGCCGTCCCCGGAAATTGAGACGCCCGGTCGCTGGCGACGGGGGATGCACCAGCGACCGGGCTTTCAGAACCGTAACAAGAGATCTGCCGTTCGCAAATTCGATCTCGCCTATTCGGGCCGGGATTTACTCGTCGGCACGGTTCGTTGTGACGCGAGTCACCGATCGGGCCCGGGGTTCGTCACTGTCAGCTGAGCGTCACTTGGCGGTTGGTGAGCCCGCCGCGTGCCCGGCGCTCTTCGGCGGTCAACGGCGCATCGGAGGCCAGTGCCCCGGCGAGCCGCTCGGCGAACTCGGCCGCGGGCTTCTCGCACTCCTCGGCGGTCATGGCGCTCGGCAGGTCCCACACCGGGACGACGAGACCGTGCGCGCGGAACGAACCGACCAGCCGCGTCCCCTCGCCGAGCGAGGTCTCGCCGGCCGCGTGCAGCCGGGCGAGCGCGTCGAGGAGCTTCTCCTCGGGGTGCGGCATGACCCAGCGCAGGTGGTTCTTCTCCGGGGTCTCGCACCAGTACGCGGCGTCCACGGAGGAGAGCAGGGAGGTCGGGATGGCGGCGTCGTTGGCGCGCTCCAGTGAGGCGGTCACCTCGGCCGTGGCGTTCTCCGCGTCCGGCACCCAGAACTCGAAGCCCGAGTGGACGACGGGCTCGAACGGGGCGTCCGCGGCGAGCAGGTCCTGCAGGCGCGGGCCGTCGGCGCCGACCCGGCGGGCGGCGACCGGGGTGCCGGGCGCGGCCTCCAGCGCCTGCTGGAGGGCGTCGGCCAGACCGCGGCTGAGATCCCCGGAGGAGGTGTCGTTCTGCAGGGCGAGCAGGATGGAACCGTCGTCGCGGCGGAGCGCCGGCCAGGCCATCGGCAGCACGGTCGCGAGCGTGACGGACGGGACGCCGTCGGGCAGCCCGTCCTTCAGCGTCAGCGGGACGGTCGCGGCGGGCACCAGCTCGCGCAGCGCGACCCAGTCGCACTCCCCGGGCAGCCCTTCGAACGGGCGCTGGACCAGCTCGGTGACCGCGTGCGCGGCGGTGCGTCCGTGACACGCCTTGTACCGGCGTCCCGAACCACAGGGGCAGGGCTCACGGGCCCCGACGACGGGGATCTCCCCGTCGTTCACCTGCGGCTTCGCGGCCTTGGTCGTCTGAGGGCGCTTCTTGGCCATGGTCGGCATTCTCCCGGTTGCGACGGTGCGGTCGGAGAGTCTGCCGGGTGGCCTTCGATCGGGTGGTGGGCGCGGTCCGGTGCGTGCGGTTCCAAGGTGTCGGGATGGCCTCGTAGCGGGGCTACCAGGGCATCCCGGCAACGCGGGAAGCGTTCGTGCCAGGGCGTGGCCGCCCGATCAGAGGTCACCCGACAGGCTCTGAGGCGCGAGCCTAGTGCCTCCCGCGCCCCGGGCCCGACCGCCGCCCATGCCTTCGGGGGCGCCGTCGGCGCCCGTTCCGGTGCGTGTTTCCGGTACGTGGGTTCGGTGCCGGGCTCCGTCGTCCGGCTCGGTCGCCGGGGGTTCTGCCCGGCTCGGGCGTACGGCTCGTACGCCCGCCGTACGTCTGTCCGTACGGCTGTGTCGTGTTCGTGTGCGTGCGCGGCGCCGCGGTGGCGCTCGCCCGGTGCTCAGCTCGCGTCGTCCAGGGCGGACAGCCCGTCGAGGTCGAACCCCTCGAAGCCGGTGAGCCCGTCGAATCCCGGCAGCCCACCGAAACCGGGCAGCCCTTCGAGACCCGGGTGCCCGTCCCCGGAGTTCAGCCGGGCGAGACCGTCGAAGCCGTCGAGCCCCTCCAGTCCGTCGAACCGCTCCTCCGCCGCCACCAGCGCCCAGACCGTGACCTCGCCCGGGGCGTCGTCCCTGACGCCCCACTTCTCGGAGAGGGCACTGATGATGTTCAGCCCGCGACCGCCCCGAGCCGTCACCGAGGGGGTGGAGGGGATGGGCCTAGTGGGCCCGCCTCCGTCCGTGACCTCCACGGTCAGGCCGCCCCGGCGGTCCACGCGCCAAGCGGCGCGGACGTCGCCGTCACCGACGTCCACGTGCTGCCCCAGCGGTCTGCCGTGCCGGCAGGCGTTGCTGAGGAGTTCGGACAGGATCAGGACCGCGTCGTCGACGACCGTGTCGGAGACCCCGTTGTCCCGTAGTTGTGCGCGCATACGGTGCCGCGCCTGCCTCACGCCCGCAGGACCGTGAGGAACGGCCATGCTCGACGACGTGGGCACTTCTTGTGCCACCACCAACGTCACCCCCGAGACCTCCTTTGCCCCACGCCACGAAGGGGATGCCCCTCTGAGCTGCGCCGGAAACCGGTCAAAGCATCTCTGGTGACGCACTCGTAACGGGTCGACACGTAAGGAATGCGCCGGTGCACTCCCCGTGACGGGTCCGGAGGCGGTGGTTACGGGCGTCCGAGTTGGGAAAGGACCCGTTTCGGGCGATTGGTGATGATGGCCTCGATCCCCAGCTCGGCGCAGAGCGCCACGTCCTCCGGCTCGTTCACGGTCCAGACGTGCACCTGGTGCCCGGCCCGCCGCAGTCGGCGGATGTAGTCGGGATGGTTGCGTACGATCCGGATGCCCGGCCCGGCGATCCGCGCGCCGGCGGGCAGCCGCCCGTCCCGCAGCCGGGGCGTGAGGAACTGCATCAGGTAGACGGTGGGCAGGGCGGGGGCAGCCGTGCGGACCCGGTGCAGGGACCGGGCGGAGAAGCTCATGACGCGTACGGGCGAGGGGCCTTCGGCCGGCGGGGCGTCGAGGCCGAACTCGTTGAGCAGGCGCAGCAGCCGCTCCTCGACCTGCCCGGCCCACCGGGTCGGGTGCTTGGTCTCGATGGCGAGCTGGAGCGGCCGGCCCGTCGCCCGTACCTCGGTGACCAGTTCCAGCAGGCGTTCCAGGGTGAGTACGGAGGTGAGCTCGCCGGGCACCGGGTCCCAGTCGGGGGATTCCTCGCGGTCCTTCCACGAGCCGAAGTCGAGCACGGCGAGCTCCGAGAGTTCGAGCGCGGAGACCGCGCCCCGTCCGTTGGAGGTGCGGTTGACCCGGCGGTCGTGCACACAGACGAGCTGTCCGTCGGCGGTGAGCCGCACATCGCACTCCAGCGCGTCGGCGCCGTCCTCGATGGCTTTCCGGTACGCGGCCAGGGTGTGCTCGGGGGCGTCGTCGGAGGCTCCGCGGTGGGCCACGACCTGGATGGCGGCCGGGCTGGAGGGCTGTTGTGCGTGGGTCACCGCGTCATGGTGTCACCGCGACGCGACGGCCGCGGGTTCCTGGTGCCGGGAGTGCCGTTTTGTCTGATGTAAAGATTGGTGTGCGGATGCACAGGTCCTGCTTACAGTGGCCTGACGTGTTCTGGGCAAAGCTTGGGCCAGACACTGCAGAGCGGATCTCTTGCCGAATGCCGAGTGGACCGAGGAGTAAAGAGCTGTGAGCACCGAGAACGAGGGCCACGAGGGCGCCGCGGTCCCCGCCGTACCGCCCGCTCCGTCAGTACCTCCCGTGCCGGCCGCCGCTCCTGAGGACCCCCGCCGGGATACGTCCCCGACGCCCGAGGCTCCGGCGACGGCGCATCAGGAAGACACGGCCCCGGTCGCGCAGGGCTCCACCGGGCCCGCCGTGCACGCCGAGCCGCCCCATGAACCGCCGTACGTGGACGGCCGGGCCGACGACACCTCCCCGTCGGCCGAGCCCGCCGGACCGTACGGCACCACTCCCGCACCGGCCGCCCCGGCCCCGGGCGCCCCGGCTTCGGAGCAGCCGACGGAGGTGCGGCCGGTCGTCGAGCCCGCGCAGGCACCGGCGCAGGAGCAGCCGCAGCCGCCCGCGCACGCTCCGGCGGCCGACGCGACACAGCCCCTCCCGCCGCACGCCCCGGGGTACCCGGCCCCGCACACGCCCGCGCCCGGCTACCCGGCCCCGCAGGCCGCTCCGGAGTACCCGGCGCCGCACACCGCCGCGCCCGCCGGTTCGTGGCCGCCCCCGGCCCCGCCGGCCGTCCCGGCGTACGCCGCGGGTGGCGACGGCGCCGGCGACGGCAACGGCGGCGCCGTCTGGGGTGCCTCCGCGGAGCAGACCCCCAAGGGCCCGGGCAAGCGCCGGGCGGGCGGATTCGTCGCCCTGGTCGCCGCGACGGCACTCGTCGCCGGGGGCATCGGTGGCGCGCTGGGCTTCTGGGCCGCCGACAGCAACGACGGCGGCTCCGGCGGTTCCACGACGATCAGTGCCTCCGACAGCCCCAAGGCCCTCAAGCGCGCCGACGGCACCGTGGCGGGAGTGGCCGCCAAGTCGCTTCCCAGCGTGGTCACCATCGACGCCGAGAACGGCGACGGCGAGGGCGGCACGGGCACCGGTTTCGTGTACGACAAGGAAGGCCACATCCTCACCAACAACCACGTGGTGGCCTCCGCGGCGGAGAGCGGCAAGCTGACCGCGACCTTCTCCGACGGCAAGAAGTACGAAGCCGAGGTGGTCGGCCGTGCCGAGGGCTACGACGTCGCCGTCATCAAGCTGAAGAACGCGCCGTCCGGGCTGAACCCGCTGGCGCTCGGCAACTCCGACAACGTCGCGGTCGGCGACTCGACCATCGCGATCGGCGCCCCCTTCGGCCTCTCCAACACGGTCACCACGGGCATCATCAGCGCGAAGAACCGCCCGGTCGCCTCCAGCGACGGCTCCTCCTCCAGCAGCAGCTCCTACATGAGCGCCCTGCAGACGGACGCCTCGATCAACCCGGGCAACTCCGGTGGCCCGCTGCTCGACGCCACCGGCGCGGTCATCGGCATCAACTCCGCCATCCAGTCGACCGGCAGCAGCGCCCAGACGCAGGCCGGTTCCATCGGCCTCGGCTTCGCCATCCCGATCAACCAGGCGAAGAACGTCGCCGAGCAGCTCATCAAGACCGGCCAGCCCGTCTACCCGGTCATCGGCGCGACGGTCACCATGTCGGAGAACGGCGACGGCGCGGTCATCTCCGACCAGGGCTCCTCCGGCACCTCGGCCGTGGCCGCGGACGGGCCGGCCGCCAAGGCGGGGCTGAAGGCGGGCGACGTCATCACCAAGTTCAACGACACCCCGGTCGACAGCGGCCCGACCCTCATCGGCGAGATCTGGACCCACAAGCCGGGCGACCGGGTCACCCTGACGTACGAGCGCGACGGCAAGGAGTCCACCGTCGAACTCACCCTGGGCGAGCGCAAGGGCGACAGCTGACCGGCTAGGCTGTAGGCCGTTCCCCGGCGGCGACCCCGTCGCACCGGGGAGCGGGGTGGGTTGCCCGAGCGGCCTAAGGGAACGGTCTTGAAAACCGTCGTGGCAGCGATGTCACCGTGGGTTCAAATCCCACACCCACCGCACAGATCGAAGGCCCCTGACCAGCAGCACCGGTCGGGGGCCTTCGACATGGCCGGTGTGCGCCGGTGACCGCTGTCCCCGCGCTCGTCCGGTCCTTTTGGGGCGCACGCGACGGCACGGACCCGGCCTGTTTGGATCGTGCGGTGACCGACGACGCGGACCCGTACGAGATGGCGCCCGTCCACCTCGCGGTGGAGCAGGACGACTTGGCGGAGCTGACCCGGCTCCTGCACGCCGGCCACGACCCGGATCAGTACGACGGGCACAACGGCTGGACCCCGCTGCTCCGGGCAATCGACGGCGAGTCGGACGGGGCGCGCCAGACCGGTGAGCCTCTGGACGCCGCCTGCACGGCTGTACTGCCGGCCTACGGCGCGGACCCGGGGAAGCCCTCCCGAGGCGGTCTGACCCCGTACCATCTGGCCTTCCAGACGGGCCACGACATGGCGGTGAGGCTCCTCGAAGCGCACATGGGACTACGGGGTACGCGTCTCGAATGCCTGGTCCACCGTCGTGGGGCTCATCCGCCCGTACGTCCGTCCGGCGCTCCTGCCGGTGACACGGGGCACGGGGCGTGCGGACGCCGGAAGCACGGCGGCGGTGGTTCCTCCCCGCACCCGTCGGGACCCTGAGGCGGCTACCTCCTGCGGCCCCCGAGCCGCCGGAGGGTGACCGCTCCGAGGCCCGCGAGAACGAGGAAGGTCAGGGCGATGACGATCACTTCGCCGGGGCGCAGCGTTGCCAGCATGTCGGTCTCCTCCGCTGCCGGTGGGCAGTCGTCCGCCGGGCGGCCGTGTGCCGTACGGCATGGGAGAACGAACGTCGCATCCCGCCCGCGCTCGTGGAGGCGGAAGGGGAAAGCCTTGAGGGCCTTCTGAGCTTCGCCCTACCGGGCCGCGCGCCGGGCTCTAGGCTTTGGGCGGGCGGAGCCGTAGCGCAGAGGTCGTCGCGCGCGGTCTCCAAAACCGTGAGGACGCCGGTTCGAATCCGGCCGGCCCCGCCTCTCCCAGTCCCCTTTGGCTACGGCGGCCCCGACCCCGTGAGCCAGTACGCGCCGTACACCGCGGAGCCGGCGGTCAGCGTGGTGAGGACAGCCGCCACGAGGGCGGGGCGGCGCCTCGCGAGGACCACCGCGAGGGGGATCAGCAGCGGGAACGCCGGGAGGAGCAGGCGGGGTTTGGAACCGAAGTAGCCAGAGGCGCCGACGGCGAGCAGCGTGACGAGGGCCGAGTAGGCGATCAGCGGTGGGGGTTGGAGCTGCTTGGCGCCGATGTGGTGGGGCCAGTACGCGAGGAGCAGCAGGGCGGCGAGGGCGAGTACGGCGAGTGCGGCGGAGCCGCCGGTCAGGAAGCGGGCGAAGGCCCAGCCGCCGTCGAAGCCGTTGCCCCACTCGTCCTGTACGCCGAGGTAGCCCAGCAGGTGTCCGCGCCGGGAGCCCACCCAGAGGATGTACGCGGCGGCCCCCACCGGTGCGACCAGGCAGCCGAGCACGGCTCGTGTGCGGGCCGGGGCGGAGGTACCGGCCCCGGGGCGGTGGCGGAGCCAGACCGCGAGGAACAGGGCGGCCGTGACGGCGAGTCCGACGGGCCGGGTCAGCCCCGCGAGGCTCGCCAGGACGCCTGCGGCCACCCATCGCTCGCGCAGCACGCAGAGCAGCCCCCACGCGGCGAGGGCGGTGAAGAGGGCCTCGCTGTACGCCATCGACTGGACGATGCCGACCGGTACGGCCGCCCACAGCACCACGCAGACGACGCCGGCCCGGTCGCCGTACGACTGGCGCACCACGAGGTGCACGGCCCAGGCCGCGAGGACCGAGGCGAGGGTGGTGACCAGGAGTCCGGCGGCGGGCAGGCTCAGGCCCGTCACCGCGCGGGTGCCCCGCTCCAGCCAGGGGAGCAGGGGGAAGAAGGCCATGCTCGACAGGGAGCGGCCGTCCGGCGCGTTCAGGGTGAAGGCGTAGCCGTGTTCGGCCACCCGGGTGTACCAGAGGGAGTCCCAGCGTTCCGAGAGGAGCACGCGCGGGCTCTTGCCGGTCTCGGCGGCGCGGACCGCCAGCGCGGCGAGCGAGAGCGCCCGCACGCAGAGGAAGAGGGCGACCGCGAGGAGGGCGGCCCGGCCGGTGCGGAAGCGGGCGCGGAGCGGGTGCCGGGCGGGGTCCGCCGCGGTGCCGTCGCCGCCGTGCTCCCGGAGGGTGGGCGCTGCGGCGGGCATGGACGGGCCGATCTTCTCCGGGACGGGGTGTGCGTGACGGGTTCGCGCACACCGGTCCTGCGGGCTGCGGAGACCGGGGAGAACCCTACTCCTCGGCCGCGCCGCCGCCTCGGGGTCCCGCGGAAGCCGCTCCGGTGCTCAGGCGGCCTCGGAGCGGCCCGCCGTCAGCCGGGCGGCGGAGGCGAGGGTGGCGCGGGCCTCGTGGACGGGGAGGCCGGAGCGTACGGCCGCCTCGGTGAGTGCGGCGGCGAGGGCGTCGCCGACGCCGTGTTCGTACGCACGGCAGGCGGCCCAGAACAGCCGGGTGTGGCGCTCTCCGGCGCGGGCGGCGCGTACGAAGTGGACCAGCCCCTCGTCGTCCTCGGGGCCGCGCGGGGCACGGGCTCCGCCGGTCCGGCGTGCCGGGCGGACCGGCGCGAGCAGCCGCAGCAGGGTGCGCGGGCACGGTGCCGGCGGCAGGTGCGCGGTGCCCGGGGCGAGGCGGTACGTGCCGTGCGGGGTGAGCGAGCCCGGGCCGATGAGGTAGCCGCCGGTGCCCCGGACGTCGACGCCGGGGGCGAGGCGGCTCGCCGAGCCGGCCACGACGACCTCCGCAGGCACGGACAGCCAGAGGTGCCGGCCGCCGGCCGGGGTGAGCACGGTGAGGGTCGGCGGGATCGTGAAGAGGTGCTGGAGGGCGAGCTGGCGGAGCGCGCCGTCCGCGTGTGCTTCGGCTCCGGTGCCGGCGGCTGGGCCGGTGG
The DNA here is from genome assembly GCF_036188265.1 of Streptomyces sp. NBC_00247. Lineage (NCBI taxonomy): Bacteria > Bacillati > Actinomycetota > Actinomycetes > Kitasatosporales > Streptomycetaceae > Streptomyces > Streptomyces sp. NBC_00247. The sequence continues at coordinate 3,521,671 of NZ_CP108093.1, forward strand.
AGGCGTCGGCGGCAGGTCCGGGGGTGTCCGCGTCCAGGTCGATGCCGATCAGCCGGTGCGGCCCCTGCCCGCAGGCGATGCCGTACCCGGCGACGTCCGGGGCCGCCGCGAAGAGCGCGCGGACGGCCGCCGGGTCGGTGGTCGCGTCGCGCACCCCGTGTCCGGGCAGCCCGCAGTGGCCGGTGCAGGCGGTGCGCGCCGCGCCGCCGGGGTGCGGTGAACGCAGCGCGGGGAGCCGGGCGGAGTTGAGCGGGATGACGGGGAGCCCCCGCTCCGCGGCGTTCAGCGCGTGGGCCAGGGCCAGGGTGGCGATCTGCCGGTCGGTGGGGGCCATGCAGCCATGTTCGTACACACGTTCGAAGAAGGCAATGGAGCAGGGGGTGACCCTGGGCACGCCCCACCCTGTCCGGCCGTCGGGGAGGGCTCCCTCGCGCCCGCCTCGCCGCCGCCTCGTCGCAATCGGTTGGTGCAGGGGGATTGACCGCTGGAAAAGGAGGGCTTTAGGTTTCCAGAAAATTGCGGGGACATATTCGAAATGTTTCGATCCGGCGCAGAGCTGTCGGGTGGCTCGATGTCGGAATTCCTCGCATTCGAGCGCCTTGGCTCGATAAGGGAGAGATCGGTGAGCTGCGGAATACCGGCGCAGGGTCCGCTATTTCGTGCTGCTCAGGGCTGTGACCTGCGAACTCTCCCTCGTGTCCGTGGTGGCGACTCTTTCCTCGAAACTTTTATCGGAGGTCATTCGTGGAATCACAGATTCCGGGCCCGCAGATTTCGGACCCGCGGCTGCGGGACTCGGTACAGGACTCCCGGGACCCCCGTCTCTTTGGCGCCCCGGACTCGCCCGCGGGGGGCCGCGCCAGCCGCAGGTCCGTACTGGCGCTCGGCCTGGGCCTGAGTGCCCTGGCCTCCCCGCTCCTGTCCCTCGGCGGTGCCACGCCCGCCCTGGCCGCACCTCTCGGGGCCCAGGGAGCCGGCGGGACGCGAGGGGCACTCGGTGCGGCGGGCCGGGCGACCGACTCCGGGGCGTACATCTCGTTCGGCGCGGTCCCCGGCGGGTTCACCCTGGTGAAGTCGGGCCGCGCGGTCCCCCTCGTCGTCAGCGGCGCGGACCACGCGGGTGTCATCCGCGCGGTCGGTGATCTGCAGTCCGACATCGAGCGGGTCACCGGGGTGCGTCCGGCCGTGGTGCGGAAGGCGGGTGCCGGGCAGCGGGAGATCGCGATCGTCGGCACCATCGGGCGCAGCCCTCTGATCGACGCGCTCGTGGACGCGGGCAAGCTCGACGTGCGCGGGATCGCCGGCACGTGGGAGACGTCCCTCCAGACGATCGTCGAGCGGCCGATGCCCGGCGTGGACCGGGCCTTCGTGATCGCCGGCAGCGACCAGCGGGGCACGATCTTCGGCGCGTACGACGTCTCCCGGGGCATCGGGGTCTCCCCCTGGTACTGGTGGGACGACGTGGTGCCGGAGCACCGCGACCAGATCCACGTCCGCCCCGGCCGTCACACCCAGGGCACCCCCGCGGTGAAGTACCGCGGCATCTTCATCAACGACGAGAACCCCGCGCTCGGCACCTGGGCGCCCAAGTTCTTCGGTCCCGGCAAGGCACCCGGCTTCGAGGGCGGGTTCAACGCCGACTTCTGGGCCCGGATCTTCGAGGTGCTGCTCCGCCTCAAGGCCAACTACCTCTGGCCCGCCGTCTGGGGCCGTGCCTTCGCCGAGGACGACCCGCTGAACCACGCCACCGCGACGGCGTACGGGATCGTCATGGGCACCTCGCACGAGGCGCCCATGATGCGCGGCATCGAGGAGTGGAACCGGCACGCGGTGGCAGCCGTCCGCGACAGCGCCGGCAACATCACCACTCCCGGCCACGACCCCTACGGCGGTACCGGCGAGTGGTCCTTCCGGCGCAACTCCGACGCGCTGAAGGCCTACTGGGCCGACGGCATCCGCCGCATGAAGGAGCAGGACTTCGAGGGCGTGGTCACCCTCGGCATGCGCGGCAACGGCGACACCAGTCTGCCGGACGGTGACGCGATCGAGCTGATGAGCGAGATCATCGCGAGCCAGCGTGCCATCATCGCCGACATCACCGGCGACGAGACGTCCGTCCCGCAGGTGTGGACCCTCTACAAGGAGGTGCAGCGCTACTGGGACCGGGGGCTGCGCGTCCCCGACGACGTGACGGTGGTGCTCACCGACGACAACTGGGGCAATGTCCGCAAGCTGCCGCAGCTCGACACCGACGACCGTGCCGGTGGGTACGGCCTCTACTACCACTTCGACTACGTGGGCGTCGGCCGCAACTACAAGTGGGTGGACACCACTTCGCTGCCGAACATGTGGGACCAGCTCAACCAGTCGTACACGTACGGGAATCGCGGTCTGTGGGTCACCAACGTCGGTGACCTCAAGGGCAACGAGCTCGCCACGCAGTTCTTCATGGAGTACGCCTGGAGCCCGGCGCGCTGGGACGTCGACGACCTCCCGGAGTGGGAACTCGGCTACGCGCGCCTCCACTTCGGCGAGAAGCAGGCCGAGCGGATCGCACAGGTGCTCTCGGAGTACGCGCACCTCCAGCAGATCCGCAAGCCGGAGCTGCTGAACCGGCGCATCACCCTCGACCCGGCCAAGAACCCGGCCACCGACTCCTCGGCGATCGTCTACGACGACCGGGCGACCCCGTTCAGCCTCGTGGACCACCGCGAACTGGAGCGGGTCACCGACCGCTGGCGGGCCCTCGCGGCGAAGTCCCGCGAGGTCGGCAAGCGCCTGCCCGCCTCCTCGCAGGACGCCTGGTTCGAGCTCGTCGGGTACGAGGTCGAGGCGACCGCGAACGTCTACGAGCTGCGCGAGGCACAGTTCACCAACCTCTTCTACGCGGAGCAGGGCCGGGCCCTGACCAACGAGCTGGCCGCGAGGGCCGAGGCCCGTCTCGCGGACGACTTCGCTTTCTCGAAGAGGTTCAACACCCAGGTGGCGGAAGGCAAATGGGAGGGCTTCCAGACCCAGCCGCACATCGGGTACGGAGACGTCGCGCGGTACGGCCCGAACGCCCCGTGGCAGCAGCCCGAGCTGAACAACGTGGCGCTCACCGACGAGATCTACCCGGCGCTGAAGCGCATCGAGCTGCCCGGGGCGGCCGAGATGGGCGTGGCCGTCGAGGGCAGCGAGGACTGGTGGCCGGGCGGCGGCGCGGGCGAGGCGACGCTGCCGGTGTTCTCCCCGTACGGCAACGGCCCCGACCCGTACATCGACGTGTTCAACCGGGGCCGGGCGCCCTTCGACTACCGGATCACCACGGGTGAGTCCTGGCTGGTGGTGGACCGGCCGCGCGGGCGGGTCACCACCCAGACCCGGGTCACGCTGCGGGTCGACTGGAAGCACGCCCCGCAGGGCGTCACCCGGGTGCCGGTGACGGTGAGCGGCCCCGGCGGGTCGAGCGTCGTCGTGACCGCCGTGGTCGACCGGCCCAGGACGCCGAAGTCGGGCCTCAAGGGGTTCGTTGAGGCCGGCGGGTACGTGTCGATGGAGGCCGAGCACTACAGCCGCGCGGTCGGCAGCGGGTCGGTCGACTGGCGCCGGCTGCCCGACGTGGGCCGTACGGCGGGCGGCATGGAGCCCTTCCCGGTGACGGCGGCCCGGCAGTCGGCGGGACGGGGCCCGCGCCTCGAATACACGCTGAGCCTCTTCACCACGGGACCGGTCACGGTCTGGGCGTACCTCTCCCCGAGGAACAACCCGCTCTCGGGCGACGGCCTGAAGTACGCGGTCTCCTTCGACGACGACGCACCGAGCACGGTGAACGTCACGGCGGTCACCGGCGGGGACGACGGCACCATGAACGCGCAGTGGGCGCGCGGGACTTCCGACAACGTCAACCGCACCGCCACCCAGCACGTCATCACCCGGCCGGGAGAGCACGTGCTGAAGTTCTGGATGATCGACCCGACGGTGGTGGTCCAGAAGCTGGTGGTCGACACCGGCGGCCTGCGCCCGGTCTACCTCGGCCCGCCGGAGAGCCTGCGGATCGGCTGAGGGCACTCCCGCGTCACCTGCGGGGGGACGACCCGCGGACCCCGGCGGATCCGCGGCCGGCCCGCGCGAGGGCACACCGGTGCCCTCGCGCGGGCCGTTCCCGTCCCCGGCGCCTTCCGGCCACCGCGCGCGGCGAAGCCCCGGCCGCAATCCCGGCCGCGACCCCGGCCGCGATCCCGGCCGCGACCCTGATCCCGGCCCGGACCCCGGCCCCCGTGCCCTCCACCCCCAGGAGGTGGACGTCTCCCGGCGCCTACACCCTGAGGCGGACGCGTCATCGGGACCTGGGGGCGATCCGCCGCCCGGCCTCCGCTCCTAGGTTGGGGAGATGACCACGCCAGTCTGCACGGGCGCCCTCAGGCGCCCCGCTGCCGCCGCCGGACACACCCCGCCCTACCCGTCGTTCTCCTCGTACGTCCGGGCGCGCGGCCCCGTCCTGCTGCGCACCGCGCGCTCGCTCACCGCGAATCCGAGCGACGCCGAGGACCTGCTCCAGACCGCGCTGGCCAAGACCTACGTGGCCTGGGATCGGATCGAGGACCACGGGGCGCTGGACGGGTACGTCCGCCGCGCCCTGGTGAACACGCGTACCTCGCAGTGGCGCAAGCGCAAGGTCGACGAGTACGCCTGCGACGAGCTGCCCGAGCCGGAGAGCGCTCCGGCCCCCGATCCGGCCGAACACCAGTCGCTCCACGACGCGATGTGGCGGGCCGTGCTCAAGCTGCCCGACCGGCAGCGGGCCATGGTCGTCCTGCGGTACTACGAGGACCTCAGCGAGGTCCAGACCGCCGAGGTGCTCGGAGTGTCCGTCGGCACGGTGAAGAGCGCCGTCTCCCGGGCGCTCCGCAAGCTCCGTGAGGACCCGGAACTGGTGCCCGCGCCCTGACCGCGCCCTGACCCCGCGCCGGGGCGCCCGTGACCACCGGCCCGGGGCGCCCGTGACCACCGGCCCGGTGGAGGCGCGTACCGATTGGGGTGACCGGAAGTAGTGACATACCGCGCGGTATGTGCGCAGAATCAGCGGAACCCTACTGCCGCGTAGCGCCTCCGGGAGGACGCCGTGCTGAGCACCATGCAGGACGTACCGCTGACTGTCACCCGCATCCTGACCCATGGGATGACGATCCACGGGAAGTCGCAGGTCACGACCTGGACCGGCGAACCCGAGCCGCACCGGGCCAGTTTCGCGGAGATCGGTACCCGCGCGATCCGCCTCGCCCACGCCCTCCGCGACGAGCTGGGCATCGACGGCGATCAGCGGGTGGCGACTCTCATGTGGAACAACTCATTCCATGTCGAGGCATACCTGGCGATTCCGGCCATGGGTGCCGTGCTCCACACCCTCAATCTGCGGCTGCCCGCCGAACAGCTCGTCTGGATCGTCAACCACGCGGACGACAAGGTGGTGATCGTCAACGGCTCGGTGCTGCCGCTCTTCGCACCGCTCCTGCCCCGGATGCCGTCCGTGGAGCACGTGGTCGTCGCCGGACCCGGTGACCGGTCCCTGCTCGACGGGGTCGCGCCGCGCGTGCACGACTACGAGGAGCTCATCGCCGGGCGCCCGACCACCTTTGACTGGCCCGAGATCGACGAACGCTCGGCCGCCGCCATGTGTTACACCTCCGGCACCACGGGGGACCCCAAGGGCGTCGTCTACTCGCACCGTTCGATCTATCTGCACTCGATGCAGGTCAACGCGACCGAGTCGATGGGGCTGACGGACGCCGACACCACCCTCGCCGTGGTTCCGCAATTTCACGTACTTTCATGGGGTTTGCCCCATGCGGCCTTCATGTCCGGTGTGAACATGTTGATGCCGGACCGTTTCCTCCAGCCCGTCCCCCTCGCCGAGATGATCGAGAGGGAGCGCCCGACCCACGCGGCGGCCGTGCCCACCATCTGGCAGGGCCTGCTCGCGGAGGTCACCGCGAGGCCGCGCGACCTCACCTCGATGGCCCGCGTCACGATCGGCGGCGCCGCCTGTCCGCCCTCGCTGATGGAGGCGTACGACAAGCTGGGCGTCCGCCTCTGCCACGCCTGGGGCATGACGGAGACCTCGCCGCTCGGCACCATGGCCAACCCGCCCGCCGGGCTGAGCGCCGAGGAGGAGTGGCCGTACCGCGTCACCCAGGGCCGTTTCCCGGCCGGAGTCGAAGGACGGCTGGTCGGCCCGGGCGGTGAGCACCTGCCCTGGGACAACGAGTCGGCCGGTGAGCTGGAGGTCCGGGGTCCCTGGATCGCCGGCGCGTACTACGGCGGGGTGGACGGCGAAAACCTGCGCCCCGAGGACAAGTTCAGCCAGGACGGCTGGCTGAAGACCGGCGACGTCGGCGTCATCAGCCCCGACGGCTTCCTCACCCTCACCGACCGGGCCAAGGACGTCATCAAGTCCGGCGGCGAGTGGATCTCCAGCGTGGAGCTGGAGAACGCGATCATGGCTCACCCGGACGTGGCCGAGGCCGCCGTCGTCGCCGTGCCCGACGACAAGTGGGGCGAGCGTCCGTTGGCCACGGTCGTCCTCAAGGAGGGTGCCGTCGTCGGATTCGAGAACCTCAGGACCTTCCTCGCCGAGTCCGGCGTCGCCAAGTGGCAGCTCCCGGAACGCTGGACGGTCATCGAGGCCGTGCCGAAGACGAGCGTCGGGAAGTTCGACAAGAAGGTGATCCGCAAGCGGCACGCGGACGGCGAACTGGACGTCACCGTCGTCGTCTGACCGTCGCGCGGACCCGCACGACGAAGGGCGGTACGGAGATCCGTACCGCCCTTCGTCAGCTGCTCAGTTGGTCCCTATCTTCGCCAGCAGATCGACGATCCGGGACTGCACCTCGTCGCTGGTGGAGCGTTCGGCCAGGAAGAGCGCGGTCTCGCCGGAAGCCAGCAGCGACAGCGCGGGGCCGTCCAGTCCGGCCGAGGTGTAGACGACCAGCGGGGTGTGGTTCAGGCGTCCGTTGGCCCGCAGCCAGTCGATGATCCCGGCCCGTCGGCGACGTACCTGCATCAGGTCCATCACCACCAGGTTCGGCCGCGTCCGCGCGGCCAGGTCGACCGCCTCGCTGTCGGTGGACGCCCGGACGGTCTGCATGCCCCGCCGCTCCAGGGTCTGCGCGAGGGCCCCTCCGATCTCCTCCCGCTCCTCGATGACGAGGACCCGGGGCGGGTGCTGCTCGCTGTCGCGCGGGGCGAGCGCCTTGAGGAGGACGGCGGGGTCGGCGCCGTACGCCGCCTCCCGGCTCGCCTGCCCCAGGCCCGCCGTGACCAGCACCGGCACCTCGGCCGCCACCGCCGCCTGGCGCAGCGACTGGAGGGCGGTACGCGTGATGGGCCCGGTCAGCGGGTCCACGAAGAGCGCGGCGGGGAACGCGGCGATCTGCGCGTCCACCTCCTCGCGCGAGTGCACGATCACCGGCCGGTAGCCCCGGTCGCTGAGCGCTTGCTGCGTGGAGACGTCGGGAGCGGGCCAGACCAGCAGCCGCCGGGGGTTGTCCAGCGGCTCCGGGGGCAGTTCGTCGTCGACCGGCCGCGGCTGCGGACGGTTGGCGATCTCGACCGCGCCGCCCGGACCGTCCAGCGGCTCCGGGCCCTCGGCGCCCTCGTCCGGTGCTCCTATGGCGTACGAACGCCCCGCGGAGACCGGCGTCATGAGCTGCCCCGACGCCGAGGCCGTCGTGGAACCGGGCCGCGCGGGCTGCGGGGCGGCGGGAGCCTGCGGAAGGGCAGCGGGGGCCGGAGCATCGGCTCCCGGGGGCGCCGACAGCTTCCGGCGACGGCCGGCCGTGCCCAGCGTCTGGTTCTGCTGGTGCCCCAGGTGCTGGACGAGCGGTACGCCCTGACCGAGCGTCCGCACGCTGAAGGCCCGCCCCTGGGTGTCCGAGCCGCCGGGCATCGGCATCTCGGCGGGGAGCGGCTGCCTGCGGGCCGCGGGCACGGCGCCGGGCGGCACGAAGGTGTTGCCGGTCGCGTGCGCGGTGGCCCCGGTCTCGCCCGGCACCGGCCCGGGAGCGGCGGGCAGCGCGGGCTCGGGCTCCGCTGCCGGTACGGCGGAGGCGGGCGGCAGCGGGACGTCGGCGGCAACCTCCGCCGACGGCGCGGAAGTGTCGCCGGCGGCGCCGTTCCGGACGCGCGCGGCGTACGCCAGGGCGGGCTCGGGCGCCTCGTCGTCGTCCTGGACGTCGTCGTCGGCGGAGCCGTGGTCCGGGCCGCCGACCCGGTCGGTCGAGTCGACCCGCGACCAGCTCTCCGGCGAGCCCGCCGCCTCGGCGGGACGGGCCCGCCGACGGCCGGACGGGGGGGCGGGGAGGGGGTGCGGCTGCGGAGGCGTGTGGTCCTCGTCCGGGCCCATGGCGGTGGCGTCGTGCCGGTCCGGTACCGCTTCGGCTCCGGACCGGTCCGCGTCGGCGGGCCCCAGCGCGAACGGGGTGCGCGGGCCCGCGTTCTCCGCGGCCAGCCGTTCCTGCGCGGCGGCCAGCGCGCGCCGGGCGCGACGGCCCGCGGGCTGGAGCTCCGGTGCGAGTGCCTCGGGCTGCGGGGCGCCCTCGTCGTGCACCACGGGCGACCGCACGGGCAGCGCCGGACGGCCCGCGCCCTCCGGACGCACCGGCTGCCCCTGCCGGCCCGGGACCTGGGGGCCCGTTGCCGGCGCCTGCGCACCGGGTGCCTGCGGGGCTGCCGGGACACCCTGCGGGGGCACGGTCTGACCGCGCTGCGGACGGCCCGCGCCCTGGGCGCCCTCGGCCGCCGTCACCACGGAACCCTCCGAAGGCGCGTTACCGGCCGCCGGGAGTGCCAGAGCCTGCCCGGCACCGCGCGGACGCGCCTGCGCGGCCGGGAGCCGGTGAGGAGGACCGGCCTGCGCCGGGACGGGCACGGCCTGCTGACCAGGTACGGGCTGCGGAGTGGGACCCGCCTGCTGAGCGGGACCGGCCTGCGCCGGGACCGGGGCGGTCTCCGCCGGGCTGGGACGGCCGCGTCTGCGGCCGGAACCCTCGCTCGGCGGGGGCACCAGTGCCTCCTGCGCCTGCTCCTCCACCGCTGCCGGACCCCGCCGCGCCCGGCGTCGTCCGGTCGCACCCGCGTCGCCTGCCCCGTCGGACGCGCCCACCGGCACACCCGCGTCGGTGGACCCCGCCGGCACCGCGCCCTCGGCTCCCGCGAGGCTCTCCGGCCCCTCCGGGCTCAGCGCGCTTTCGAGGAACGCGTCCGTCGACGCCCGGCGGGCCCTGCGCCGGCCGCCGCTGACGACCGCGGGAGCGCCGACGGCCTCGAAGGCCGCGACCTCCGCCTGCGGCTGCGCGGACTGCTCCGGCACTGCGGCCGGGCTCTGCCGGGGGTGCTGCGGCTGCTGCTGGACCGTGCCGGAGCCGGAGCCCAGCGGCACTTCGAGCACGTACGCGCTGCCCGCCATGCCGGGCATCTCGTGGGTCTGGAGCACTCCGCCGTGTGCCCGCACGATCCCGCGCACGATCGGCGTGTGCACCGGGTCGCCACCGGCGAACGGGCCACGCACCTCGATCCGTACGACGTCCCCGCGCTGCGCCGCGGCCACCACGACGGTCGAGTCGAGATAGCCGCCGCCGGGGGCGATCCGGGTCTTGCCGGTGGAGTCGATACCGGCCACGTCCGCGACCAGGTGGGCCAGGGCGGTCGCCAGCCGGCGGGCGTCCACCTCGGCCTCGATCGGCGGAGCGTGCACCGCGAACTGCGCGCGACCCGGGCCGATCAGCTCGACCGCGCCGTCGATGCCCGCCGTCACGACGGCGTCGATGGGCGCCGGAGCCTTGTCGAGTGCCTCGGTACCGAAGTCCAGGCGCTGGTAGCCCAGGACGTTGTCGACCAGCGTGGTCATCCGGGCGTACCCGGCGGCCAGATGGTGCAGGATCTGGTTCGCCTCGGGCCAGAGCTGGCCGGCCGGGTCGGAGGCGAGCGTGGCGAGTTCGCCCCGCAGCTCCTCCAGCGGCCCGCGCAGCGACTCGCCGAGAACGGCCGTCAGCTGCGCGTGCTGGGCGCCGAGCAGGGTGATGTGGTCGGCCTGCTCCTCCAGCTCGGAGGCGTACCGCTCGGTACGGTCGGCGATCTCGGCGGCGTGGCTCTCGGTGAGGCCGGAGACCTCGGTGGTGTGGTTCTCGGTGAGTTCCGTGACCGCCGCGGTGTGGCTCTCGGCCAGCTCCGCGATCTCGGCGGCGTGCTTCTCGGTCAGGGCGGCGATCTCGGCGGCGTGCTTCCCGGTCAGCTCCGCGACCTCGGTCGTGTGCTGCTCGGTCAGCTCCTCGTACGGCCTGCGGTCGGTGAAGGTCATCACCGCGCCGACCAGCTGGTCGCCGTCCCGGACCGGAGCGGTCGTCAGGTCCACCGGAACCCGCGCACCGCTCTTGGACCAGAGCACCTGCCCGCGCACCCGGTGCTTGCGCCCGGAGCGCAGGGTGTCGGCGAGCGGGGACTCCTCGTACGGGAACGGCTCGCCCTCCGCACGCGAGTGCAGGATCAGCGGGTGCAGCTCCTTGCCGCCCAGGTCGCTGGCGCGGAAACCGAGGATCTGCGCGGCGGCCGGGTTGACCAGGACGACCCTGCCGTCCGTGTCCGTACCGACCACGCCCTCGGACGCGGCCCGCAGGATCATCTCGGTCTGCCGCTGCGAACGGGCCAGCTCGGCCTCGGTGTCGACGGTGCCGGAGAGGTCCCGGACGACGAGCATCAGCAGCTCGTCACCGGTGAAGGAGGAGGTCGGGAAGTCGTTGTAGGCGGCCTGTCCGCTGTCGAGACTCGCGCTGGTGACCTCGACCGGGAATTCGTGGCCGTCGGTCCGGCGCGCGATCATCCGCGTCGGCTTGGTCCTGCCCCGGGAGTCCGCCGAATCGGGGCGGCGCATCGACCCGGGGATCAGCCGCGAGTCGAACTCGGTGAGCAGATCCAGGAGTCCGCGTCCCACCAGCCCGGTACCGGGCGCCTCGAACATTTCGAGCGCGATGGTGTTGGCGTTGACGACCGTGCCGTTGGCATTGACGAGCAGCAGCCCGTCAGGGAGGGCGTCGAGTATGGCTGCGAGGCGAGCAGTGCCTCGGGATGGCCTGCTGCTCACGACGCGCTTCCTCCCTGTTTACCGCACCTTGCCGGCCCGGGCCTCCATCTTGCCCCTCGGGCCACAGGCTGTCACGGGAGGAGTCTACGGGCACCGGAGCGGGCAGGAACGGTGGATGAGGAGGAGCTCTCGTCGAGCTTCCGCGCAACCGGTGCGCACCCCAGGCCCCCGAATGCCCCAACACGCCCCGTGCGTACGGCTCCGGGGGTTCGGGCGGAGCCGTACGCCTGGAGCCCGCGAGAGGGCTCAGGGGATGCGAGAAGGCCGGGGAAAAGGCCCATTCGGCCTACTGGCCGGGCACGCGGGACCCGTATGTGCTTCCGATGTGCGTCCGCTGTGCGTGCGGAAGGGCTCCCCCTCGGGCCCGGCCCGGTCCGCCGGCCCGGTTACCGGCCGGTGGCCGGGAGCAGCGGGCTCAGGGCGTTCCAGCGGGCGATCTCGCAGCCGTTCTTGCGGTTCACGGTCGTGTCGACCGGCCGGCCGCGCCAGGTCCCGGTGATCCGTGCGGTGGCCGGACCGCCGTACATCTGGGTGCACATCGCGTCCTCGTCCACCGGCCGGAACAGGTCCTCGCCCGCCCCCTCGGCCTCCGCGAGCCGGTCGCAGGCGGCCTGCGCCTCCGGGTGGTCGCCCCCGCCCCGGGTGCCCGACCGGGTGCCGGCGGCGGGCGCGCACGTCAGCTCGTACGACCCGTCACGGACGGGGCCGCCTGCGGCGCCCGCCTTACCGGAGTCGGTGCTCCCGGTGTCCTGGACCGTCACGGTGAGCCGGGTGGTCGCGTCCGCCGCGGCTCCGGTGTCTCCCTCGGTGCCACCGGTGGTGGGTGCGGGAAGGGTGACGGGCGCCGGGAGGGTGGTGGGCTCGTCGGTGTCCCCGGGCCGGTTGCCGCGGCCGGGGAGGGCGGGGGCGTTCGTGTCGCGGGGACCACGGGCCTCGGCCGGCCCGGCGCCCTTGCGCGCGGGGCGGAGCATCCCGCTGTACGGGGAGCCGGCGGGCCCGGACTGGACGGCGGGCCCGGACTGTTCGGACACCGGGATCGGCCCCGACCCCTCGATGGGCACGGGCAGTGGCCCCACGGCCGTGGCGAGGGGGGCGGCGGCGGACAGCGCGGCGAGCGAGACGACGGCGGTGAGGGCGAGACGGCGCAGCATTGCGGGACTCCTGGTCCTGGGGCACGGGTGCGGGGAGATGACGGCGGGCAACGGCTGACCCATCTCGTGTCCCTGGATCACGTCGGCCCAGCCCTGGTGTCCCTAACGTCCCTCCCGCCCCGACGTTGCGCGATCCGGAGGGGCCGCACGGAGCAAGCCGGGGCGCACGCGGGGCGTACGGGCGAGGAGAGCGGCCCGGAACACGCATCCGCCGGACCTTCCCCGAATCGGGGGCGAATGTCCTTTGCCCTGGCGCCCACCTGCCTAGTACCGTGGGCCGCGATTGGTGACACCGCACCCGACTGTGTCATCATCTGCACGCACCACTCGCGCTTGCGCGAAGGTGTGCTGGAGGCGTCGCCTAGTCCGGTCTATGGCGCCGCACTGCTAATGCGGTTTGGGTTTTAAAACCCATCGAGGGTTCAAATCCCTCCGCCTCCGCTCCATCCGAAGCCCCGTGCCCCTGGCACGGGGCTTCGGTCGTTCCCGGGGTGGGCGGTTCCGGGGGCGGGCCGGCTCGGGCGGGGCGGTGCGGATGGTGGCCGCGCCCGGTGCCGGTCGCCGCCTGCCGGGCCGCGGCTCCGGTCGTTCCCGGTCGTGATCGTGCCCGGCCGGGTCCGGGTTGCGCCGGTCCCCCGTCGCGGGGATCCGTTCGGAGGGTTTCCGGGTGCCGGAGCGCCGGAAGGGTGAAGGCGGCAGTGGGTCCCGGCTTGGTCGAGATTCACCCTCTGAGGGCGTTTCCGCAGGTCAGATGGGGTGAGGGCAATGGATTTCGCGTCCCGGCGCGGTTCATGTAATGTTGTTCTCGCAACGCCGACCGGGAAGAAAAAAACCGGAACGCCAAGCACTCGTAGCTTAACGGATAGAGCATCTGACTACGGATCAGAAGGTTGCAGGTTCGAATCCTGCCGAGTGCACAACAGGCCAGAGGCCCTCAGGAGAAATCCTGAGGGCCTCTGTCGTGTGTCGTGCCATGTCGTACGGCGTGACAGTGCAGGGGGAGCGAGTTCCCCGGGGCCCGGGTGGGCGGGCGGTCGCTCGCGGCCCCGGAGCACACCGCTGCGCTCTCCGCTCTTGGACACCGGGGTGGGGCGGCATCACAGTCGGAGGCGGAACGCGGCACGACCGGGGCCGAGTTCGTCTCCCGGCTGACGGCCGTCTCGTTGGTCCTCGCCATGGCGGTGACGGGCTGGGGCACCCTGCGCGGCATGCGCACTTCGGCCCGCCGGATGTTCAGCGTGACGAAGGCGTACGGGGAATGCCGCACGGTGGCCGACGGGAGCGGCATGGTCAGCAGCACCGGGGAGCACGGGTCCTTCGGCACGGAGTGGTCCGTCTTCCGGGAGTGCCTGGAGAAGGACGGGCACTTCGTGGTGCTGAGCGGCGACCGCGGGTTCGCGCGGCGGTCGGGGTTCGCGGACGCCCGCCTCGGCCGCCCGGTACTCCTCCACGCGTCCTGTTCCCGTACCGCCCACGGGGGACGATCCGGCGGGACCGGGCGCGTCGAGCGCCGGTACGGACGGGGCCGGTCCGGGGGCCCGTGCCTCCACGTCCGTACCCGTCCGTACCCGTCCGGAGCCGTTCGAGGCTCGTCGAGCGGTCAGGACGCCGCTTCGGGGGCCGGTACGGCTGTTCCCGTCTCCGGTGACGCGTCGAGCGGGGCCGGGTGAACGACCGGCCGCCGTCGCGACGGGAGGCCGAGGGTGGGGTGGGCGACGCCCCAGGCGGCTCCCTTGCAGACGACCTCCTTGTAGAAGGCGGCGAGCCGTCCGGTCAGGGCCGCGCTGACGGCGCGGTCGTCGGCGGTGACGTACTGGATGAGGCCCTCCTTGCGCCCCAGCGAGACGCACTGGTTGAAGTAGCGGGCGGACGGCTCGGGGAGCTCGTCCCCGGTGAGGCGTGCGGCGATGGTGTCGGCGGCCTGCCAGGCGACGGGGACGCCCGAGGCGCAGGACATGCGCAGCGGCTTGTCGCCCGGGCCGATGGCGTGGGCGGCGTCGCCGATGGCGTACACGTCGGGGTGCGAGACGGAGCGCAGCGTCCTGTCGACCACGATCTGACCGGTGCCGGTGACTTCCAGGGCGCTGGCCCGTGCGATCGGGTGGACCGCGAAGCCGGCGGTCCACACGGTGACGGCGGCGGGGACGGCGGTGCCGTCGGCGGTGACGACGTGGCCGGCCTCCACCCCTTCGACGGCGGTGTGCTCGCGGACGGTGATGCCGAGCTTGTCGGCCACCTTCCGCAGGTGGCGGCGGCCCTTGGGGGAGAGCCAGTCGCCGAGTTCGCCGCGTACGGCGAGGGTGACGCCGAGGTCGGGGCGGGCCTCGGCGATCTCGGTGGCGGCCTCCACGCCGGTGAGGCCGCCGCCGACGACGACCACGGGCGCTCCGGCGCCGAGACCCGCCAGCCGGTCGCGGAGCCGCAGGGCGCCGGGACGGCCGGCGACGTCGTGGGCGTGCTCCGCGGTGCCGGGGACACCGTGGGTGTTCCAGCCGCTGCCGAGGGCGTACACGAGGGTGTCGTACGTCAGTTCCTCGGTCCCGCCGGTGTCCGGGGCGGAGACCGTGACGGTCCTGCGGTCGGCGTCGACGGCGGTGACCTTGGCGAGCCGCAGCGTGACGCCCGTACCCGCGAACATCGCGGCGAAGGGGCGGGGCCTGAGCTCCTGGCCGACCGCCAGCTGGTGCAGCCTGACCCGCTCGACGAAGTCGGACTCGGCGTCGACCAGGGTGATGTCGACGTCCTCGGGGCGCAGCCGCTTGGCGAGGCGGCCGGCGGCGATGGCACCGGTGTATCCGGCTCCGAGGACGATGATGCGGTGCTTCTGGACGGTGTGGGCCTTCATTTCCCTGCTCCCTGTCTCGCGTCCTGTTCCGCGCGGTTCGCCTCTTGAACCGGACGGCCCGACGATTCCTGACAGGGAGGCGATGTGAAGCGGCTCACATCGGGCGGGGGGTCGTCAGAACGGCCGGACCAGGGGTTCGCCGTGGTCGCCGGCCGCCGCCCACCGCTCGGTCGCGCGGGCCAGCTTGTCCGGGTTGACCTGGCTCCGGAACGCGGCGATGCCCCCGGCGGTGATCTCCATGCAGACGATCCCGATGACCCGGCCGTCGAGGACCACCACCAGGGCGGGCCTGTTGTTGGCGGTCGAGGCCCAGATGCCGGGGGAGCCGCCGGCGAGGTCGCGCTTGGCCTGGCTGGGCTTGAAGAGGCCGCGCATGAACTTCGCGACCGCGAGGGCTCCCTCGAACGCCGAGGCGCGGGCCGGGACCTTGCCGCCACCGTCGCCGACGGCGATCGCGTCGCCGGTGAGGAGCGCCACGAGGGGCTCGGTACGGCCGCTGGTCGCGGCGGCGAGGAACTCGTGGACGATCCGCCGGGCGGCGGCCTCGTCGATCTCGGCACGTGACCTGCCCTCCGCGACGTGCTTCTTGGCGCGGTGGAAGAGCTGCTGGCAGGCGGCCTCGGTGATGTCGAGGATCTCCGCGATCCTGCGGTGCGGGTAGTCGAAGGCCTCCCGCAGCACGTACACCACGCGCTCGTTGGGGGAGAGGCGTTCCATGAGGGCGAGGACCGCGTACGAGACGGACTCGCGCTGCTCGACGGTGTCGGCGGGGCCGAGCATCGGGTCACCGGTGAGCAGCGGCTCGGGCAGCCACTGGCCGACGTAGGTCTCGCGCCGGGCGCGCGCCGAGGTCAGCTGGTTCAGGCACAGGTTGGTGAGGACCTTCGTCAGCCAGGCCTCGGGGACCTCGATGCGGCCGATGTCGGCGCCCTGCCAGCGCAGGAAGGTGTCCTGCACGGCGTCCTCGGCGTCGCTCGCGGAGCCGAGGAGGCGGTAGGCGATGGCCTCCAGGCGCGGTCGGGAAGCCTCGAAGCGGTCCACGTCGTCCATGGTCAGTGCCATGGCGGGGATTGTAGTGGCCCTTCGGGGGATGTGGCCGGGTCCCCTTCACTCGCGTTCCGGGCCCGTAGGGTTGATCCCTCGTTGTCCGCGGTGGTCTCGGTGTGGGGGGTTCTCGACGTGGGTTGGCGGTGCACCGGACTGCGGTGGCCCGGGGACGCCCCGGAGCTGGGCTGGGAGAACGGCCGGGCCCGGCGGGGGAGCGTCCTCGTGTACGGGAGCGAGCTCGGCTTCCGGGCGCTCGGGGAGCGGACTTGCGTGGGTGCGCGGGGGAACGCCTGCCCGCTCGGGGCGTCCGTGCCGGGGCGGAGTACGGGGGCCAGGTGCGCGGAGTGCGCGCGGCTGGACCGGCAGCACTCGGTGGCGGCGGACACCGTCGCGGACGACCCGCGCACCTACCGGGTCTACCTCGCCTGGTTCGGGCCCGGGATGGTCAAGGTCGGGATCACCGCCGAGGAGCGGGGCGCCGCGCGGCTGCGGGAGCAGGGCGCCGTGGTCTTCAGCTGGCTGGGCCGGGGGCCGCTGATGGCGGCGCGCCGGACCGAGGAGGTGCTGCGCGCCGCGCTGGGGGTGCCGGACCGGATTCCGTACGCCCGCAAGCGCGCGGTGCGCGGGGTGCTGCCGGACGCCCGGGAGCGCGGCGGCGAGGTCGCGGAGCTGTACGGGCGGGCGGCGGCGCTCGAGGGGCGGGGCTGGCCGGAGTCGCTGGAGCGGCTGCCGTACGAGGCGGTGGACCACGCGGAGATCTTCGGCCTGGCGGCACCGGGCACGGCGGCCGGGGCGGTACGGGAGCCGGGCGCGGCCGTCGGCGCGGTGCGGGGACTGGTCGCGGGCGGTGGGGTGGCAGGGCGGCTGGTGGCGGCGGCCGGGCCGGATCTGCACCTGGCGACCGGTGGCGGTGACGGCGCCGGCGGCGTGGTGGTGGTGCTCGACACCCGGCTGATGACCGGCTGGGAGCTCGTCCGCGCCGCCGGAGCGCCGCCCGGGAGCGGGGCGGACGGCGGCGGGAGGGGCGGTAGTGGCGGCTGGGGTCCGGCGGTGACCGTTCCCGTCGAGGATCTGGGGCCCGGCACGGTGCAGGACGGGCTGTTCTGACCCGTTCTCCTTCAGCCCGCTTCGGTTCGGAGCGGGCTTGGTCTCCTCATGACCAGAGCCTGACCCGTTTCTCAGGCTTTTCACAGAAACGGGCAAGCTCCCTCTCAGAGCGGTCTCACAGGGTGGGGGGATGACGACGACCTCGCCCCAGGGGCGTATCGAGCCGCTCAGGGCCGACCGCACCACCAAGAACCCCAACCCCGTCCGCGTACTGATCGTGGACGACGAGCCGCCGCTCGCCGAGCTGCTCTCGATGGCCCTGCGGTACGAGGGGTGGGACGTGCGCAGCGCGGGGGACGGTGCCGGCGCGCTGCGGACCGCCCGGGACTTCCGCCCCGACGCGGTGGTGCTCGACGTGATGCTGCCGGACATGGACGGGCTGGCGGTGCTCAGCAAGCTGCGCCGCGACCACGCCGACGTGCCGGTGCTCTTCCTGACCGCCCGGGACGCGGTGGAGGACCGGATCGCGGGGCTCACGGCGGGCGGCGACGACTACGTCACCAAGCCGTTCAGCCTGGAGGAGGTCGTGGCGCGGCTGCGCGGGCTGATCCGTCGTGCCGGCACGTCCGCCCACGCCCGCAGCGAGTCCACGCTCGTCGTCGGCGACCTGCTGCTCGACGAGGACAGCCACGAGGTCAGCCGGGGCGGGACGTCGATCCACCTCACCGCGACCGAGTTCGAGCTGCTGCGCTTCCTCATGCGCAACCCCCGCCGGGTGCTGAGCAAGGCGCAGATCCTGGACCGGGTGTGGAACTACGATTTCGGCGGTCAGGCCAACGTGGTCGAGCTGTACATCTCCTACCTGCGCAAGAAGATCGACGCCGGCCGCACGCCGATGATCCACACCCGCCGCGGCGCGGGCTATCTCATCAAGCCCGGCGAGTAGCGGGAATGCGCGGGCGGACCGGCCGTCAGGCGGACACCCGGGGCGGGACGGCTGGACGTGACGCAGCCGGGGGCAGGCGGAAGGGCGGCCGGCCCTGGACGCTGCGGACCCGGCTCGTGGTCTCCGCCGTCTCGCTCATCGCCGTCGTCGCGGCTGTGATCGGCTCGGTGACCGCGATCGCCTTCCACAGCTACATGTACGGCAAGCTCGACGCCCAACTGGACTCCATCGCGGTCCGGGCCGGACTGGGCCCGGGGGCCGGTGAACCGGGTCCGGGCGGCGGTGGGCCGGGCGGCAGCCCGCTGGCCTTCATCGGCAACGGCGGCCAGCCCATCGGTACGGTCGGCGCGGTCGTCGCCGAGGACGGCACGGTCCTCGACTCGAAGGTGCTCGCCGACCAGGGCGAGGACTCGGTGCCCAGCTCCACGCCGCTGACCGACGCCCAGTCCAAGGCGCTGGAGTCCTCCGGGGCCACCGCGGACTCCGCCACCCACGACGCCGAACTGCCCGGACTCGGCTCCTACCGCGTCGAATCCGCCTCCGCGAAGGGCGGTGTCACCTTCCTCGTCGGCATCCCGAGCGAGGAGGTCAGCGGGGACATCGCAGCCCTCATCCTGGTGGAGGTGTGCGTCACCGGGGCCGGGCTCATCGCCGCCTCGATCGCCGGCGCCACGATGGTCGGGGTCGCGTTGCGCCCGCTGCGCCGGATCGCCGCCACCGCGACCCGTGTCTCCGAACTCCCGCTGCACAGCGGTGAGGTGGCCCCGCTCGTACGGGTGCCCGAGGCGGAGGCCGATCCCCGGACCGAGGTCGGTCAGGTGGGTGCCGCGCTCAACAGGATGCTGGGGCACGTCGGTTCGGCCCTGGCCGTCCGGCAGGAGAGTGAGACGCGGGTCCGGCAGTTCGTCGCGGACGCCAGCCACGAGCTGCGCACCCCGCTCGCCTCGATCCGCGGGTACGCCGAACTCACCCGGCGCGGGCGCGAGTCCATCGGTGCCGACACCCGGCACGCGCTGGGGCGCATCGAGTCCGAGGCCGAGCGGATGACCGGGATGGTGGAGGACCTGCTGCTGCTGGCCCGGCTCGACGCCGGCCGGCCGCTCGACCACCGCCCCACCGACCTTTCGCCGCTCGTGGTGGACGCGGTGAGCGACGCACGCGCGGCGGACCGCGCCCGGTCGGCCGAGGGCGGTCGCCTCTGGCGGCTGGAGCTGCCGGACGCGCCCGCGACGGTACGGGCCGACGCGACCCGTGTCCATCAGGTGCTGGTCAATCTGCTGGGCAACGCGCGCAGCCACACCCCTCCCGGCACCACCGTCACCGCGTGCGTACGCGCCCCGGAGCCCGGGGGTCCCTGGGTGACGCTGGAGGTGCGGGACGACGGGCCGGGGATTCCGGCCGGGCTGCTGCCGCACGTCTTCGAGCGGTTCGCCCGGGGGGACGCCTCGCGCTCGCGCCACGCGGGCTCCACCGGACTGGGGCTCGCCATCGTGCAGGCGGTGACGGCCGCCCACGGCGGGGAGGTGTCGGTGCGCTCGGTGCCGGGCGACACGGTGTTCTCCGTCCGGCTCCCGGCCTGTGCCGAGCCGGCTGCGGAAGACTTCCGTACATCTTCTGGCCACATCGACTCGCCTACGGGGAACGGCATGTGAGGGTCCGTCACTGTGGCTTTCGGAACTCACAGCCCGACCACAGGCTCAGCACAACGGCGTGACAGCGCGGCCCGCGAATGTCGTGCCCATGCGAACCGACAACCCCTGGAGCGCCGGCACCAGTGCCCTGCCGGCCCGGCAGCATCTTCCGGCCGGGACGGTGGACGCGCACGGAGCGCCCGCACTCGTACTCGACGTGGTCGTGCCCGTGTACAACGAGGAGAAAGACCTCGAAGCCTGTGTACGGCGGCTGCACGAGCACCTGACCCGGACCTTCCCCTACCGCTTCCGCGTCACGATCGCGGACAACGCGAGCACCGACACCACCCCGCAGGTGGCGTCCCGGCTCGAAGCGCTGCTGCCGGAGGTGGTCTCGTACCGGCTGGAGCAGAAGGGGCGCGGACGCGCTCTGCGTACCGTGTGGTCGCACTCCGGCGCGCCGGTCCTCGCCTACATGGACGTGGACCTCTCGACCGACCTGAACGCGCTGCTGCCGCTGGTCGCGCCGCTGATCTCCGGCCACTCGGACCTGGCGATCGGGTCCCGGCTGGCGCGCAGCGCACGGGTGGTGCGCGGGTCGAAGCGCGAGTTCGTGTCGCGTTCCTACAACCTGATCCTGCGCTCCTCGCTCTCCGCCCGGTTCAGCGACGCCCAGTGCGGGTTCAAGGCGATCCGGCGCGAGGTGGCCCAGCGGCTGCTGCCGATGGTCGAGGACACCGGATGGTTCTTCGACACGGAGATGCTGGTGCTCGCCGAACGGGCCGGACTGCGCATCCACGAGGTGCCGGTCGACTGGATCGACGACCCCGACTCCACGGTGCACATCGTGAAGACCGCCACCGAGGATCTGAAGGGCGTCTGGCGGGTGGGGCGGGCGCTGGCGGTCGGCGCGCTGCCGCTCGACCGGCTGGCCCGGCCGTTCGGCGACGACCCCCGGGACCGCACGGTGCCCGGCGTACCGCGTGGGCTGGCACGGCAGTTGGTCGGGTTCTGCGTGGTCGGGGTGCTCTCGACAGCCGTCTACCTCGCGCTCTACTCCCTCTTCCGGCTCGGCGTCGGCCCGCAACTCGCCAACGCCGGGGCCCTGCTGGTCTCCGCCGTCGCCAACACGGCGGCGAACCGGCGGCTCACCTTCGGGGTACGCGGCCGGGGCGACGTCGTCCGCCACCAGGCGCAGGGCCTCGTGGTCTTCGCCATCGGCCTCGCGCTCACGAGCGGTTCGCTGGCCGCGCTGTCCACCACGGCCCCGTCCACCTCGCACTCCACGGAGGTCGCGGTGCTGGTCGCGGCCAACCTGGCGGCGACCGTGCTGCGCTTCCTGCTGCTGCGCGCCTGGGTCTTCCCGGAGCGGCGCGGGGAGCGGCCCGCCACGGACGGCCGCCCCCACGCCCACGCGGTCGCCGTCCGCCCCGCCGGAGAGCCGGCCCCCTTCGACGCCTTCGACGCTTTCGGTACAGCCCCGAGAGAGGCCGCCTCGAAGGCCGCCCCGACCGGAGTCTCCGGTACGGCTCCGATCACGGCCCCCGGCACCGCCCCGTACGCCGACGACGAACTGAGGAACGCCCGATGACCGCCTCCCTCCACCCCGACGCGTACCCCGCACCACCGCCCCCCGTGCCGCCCGCTCCCCCGCAGGCCGCCCACCGGGCGACCCCACGGGCCGGGACCGGCCGGGCGGACCGGCTCTGGCGCGGCAGGCCCGAGGACCCGTCCTGGGCGCGCCCCGCCTTCCTCGGCCTGATGCTGGTGGTCGCGCTCGCCTACGTCTGGAACCTCAGCGCCTCCGGGTACGCCAACTCCTTCTACTCCGCCGCCGTCCAGGCCGGCAGCGAGAGCTGGAAGGCGTTCTTCTTCGGCTCCTCGGACGCGGCCAACGCGATCACGGTCGACAAGCCCCCGGCCGCGCTCTGGCCGATGGCGATCTCGGTGCGGATCTTCGGCCTCGGCTCCTGGGCGATCCTGCTGCCCGAGGTCCTGATGGGCGTCGCCACCGCCGGGGTGCTGTACGCGGCCGTGCGCCGCCGCTTCAGCGCGGCGGCGGGTCTCCTCACGGTGGGCGCGTTCGCGCTGACCCCGGTCGCCGCGCTGATGTTCCGCTTCAACAACCCGGACGCGCTCCTCGCGCTGCTGATGACCGTCACCGTGTACTGCGTGCTCCGCGCGGTGGAGAACGGCCGCACCACGTGGCTGCTCTGGGCGGGCGCCGCGGTCGGGCTCGCCTTCCTGGCGAAGACCCTCCAGGCGTTCTTGATCCTGCCGCCGCTGGCCGTGCTGTACGCGGTCGTCGCGCCCGTGTCCGTACGGAAGCGGTTCGGTCAACTGGCGCTCTGTGCAGCGGTGATGGTCGTCGCGGGCGGCTGGTGGGTGGCGATCGTCGAACTGTGGCCCGCCTCCTCCCGCCCGTACATCGGCGGTTCGCAGAACAACTCCTTCCTGGAGCTGACCTTCGGCTACAACGGACTCGGCCGCATCAGCGGCGAGGAGACCGGCAGTGTCGGCGGTGGCGGACAGGGCGGCGGCTGGGGCGAGACCGGCATCGGCCGCATGTTCAACTCCGAGATCGGCAGCCAGATCAGCTGGCTGCTGCCCGCCGGGCTCGTCCTGCTCGTGGCCGGGCTCTGGCTCACCCGCAAGGCGCCGCGCACCGACGCGCGCCGGGCCGCGTTCCTCGCGTGGGGCGGCTCGTTGCTGATGACCGCGGTGGTCTTCAGCTTCATGGCCGGCATCTTCCACCAGTACTACACGGTGGCCCTCGCCCCCTACCTCGCGGCGCTCGTCGGCATCGGTGCGGGTGCGTTGTGGGAGGAGCGGACCGCGTGGTGGGCGAGCGCGGTACTCGGCGGCACCGTCGCCATCACCGCGATCTGGGCGTTCGTCCTGCTCGGCCGCACCCCGGACTACCTGCCCTGGCTGCGCTGGACGGTGCTGCTCTTCGGCCTGATCAGCGCCGTGTGGCTGGTGTTCGCGGGACGGCTGGGCCGGCCGCTCGGGCTCGTGGTGGCGGCGGTCGCGATCGTGGCGTCGCTGGCCGGCCCGGCCGCGTACACGATCAGCACCCTCGACACCGGACACGAGGGGTCGATCGTCACGGCCGGACCGTCCGGTGCCAGCTCGATGGGCGGGGGCGGCGGCCCCGGCGGCGGCGGTGGCGGGATGCGGCCTCCGGGCGGTATGACCGGGCAGGCCAACGGCGGTCAAGGCAACGGTACGACCGGCCAGGGCCCCGGCGGTGGTGGCGGTACGCCTCCGAACGGCACGCCCCCCACCGGAGCGGCGGGGCAGGTGCCCGGCCAGGGCACCAGCCGGCAGAACGGCGGCAGCACGCCCGGCGGGATGCCCGGCGGCACGGGCGAAGGCGGTCCGGGCGGCGGTGGCGGCGGTATGGGCGGACTGCTCAACGGCACCACGGTCTCCGACGCGGCGAAGAAGCTCCTGGAGAAGAACGCCGACGACTACACCTGGGTCGCGGCGGCCATCGGCTCGCAGAACTCGGCCGGCTACCAGCTGGCCACCGAGGAGCCGGTGATGGCCGTCGGCGGCTTCAACGGCAGCGACCCGTCCCCGACCCTCGCGCAGTTCAAGGCCTACGTCTCCGCCGGGAAGATCCACTACTTCGTCGGCGGCGGCCTGGGCATGGGCGGCGGCGACAGCGGTACGTCCTCGAAGATCTCGTCCTGGGTCGAGGCGAACTTCGATGAGGTGACCGTCGGGAGCAGCACGTTCTACGACCTGACGCAGCCCAAGAGCTGACACCGGTCACCCCGGCACCCCCTCATGGGCCCGTCCCCTTGGAGCGGGGCGGGCCCGTTCGGGGCGCGCGGGGAGCCCGCCGCTCAGTCCGCCGCCCCGGCCCGTGCGGCGTACGTCCAGAAGTCCCGCATCAGCTCCGGTGGCTTCGGCCCGCCCAGCTCGACCTGGGTCAGCAGCAGCGTGGTCAGCCCGGTGGACGGGACGATGTGCCCGGCGGTGCCGGTGCCGCCGATCCAGCCGTACCGGCCGCGTACGTTCCACGGGTCCAGGGGCTCCACGTCGACGGACCCGCCGAACCCCCAGCCCTGCCCCTCGGTGAAGAGGCCGCTCGCCTTCCGCTGGGCGGGGGTGAGGTGGTCGGTCAGCATCTGCCGTACCGAGCCGGCCGACAGCAGTCGCGTCCCGTCCCCGGCCAGGCCGCCGGTGAGAAGCATCCGGGCGAAGGCGAACCAGTCGTCCGCGGTGGAGACCAGCCCGCCCGCCCCCGAGGGGAACGCCGGGAGGGTGCTCCACTGCCCGTCCGCCGCGTCCACCAGGTCGAATCCGCCGTCCTGGTGCGCCCGGTAGTAGCCGGTGAACCGGCTAAGGTCCGCCGCCGGGACGGCGAACCCGGTGTCCTTCATCCCGAGAGGTGCGAACAGCCGCTCCGCCAGGAACTCCGGCAGCGACTGCCCCGAGACCCGGGCGACGAGCACCCCGAGGATGTCCGAGCAGGTGTTGTAGAGCCAGGCCTCGCCGGGCTGCCGCAGCAGCGGAATGCGGGAGAGGGTCCGCATCCAGGTGTCCGGTTCCGCGACGGCCTGCGGCTGCGGCGGTCCTTGGTTCAGCTCGGAGAAGAGCGGCGCGACGGCCGGCAACGCGAAGTCGGAGGGGAAGCCGTACCCGGCGCGGAAGGTGAGCAGGTCGAAGACGGTGATCGGCCGTCCGGCCGGTACGACGTCGTCGACCGGGCCGTCCGGCGTCCTGACGACTTTGGGCGCGGACAGCTCCGGCAGCCAGTTCCCGACCGGCTGGCCGAGGGCCAGCCGCCCTTCGTCGACCAGCGCCATCGTGGCGGCGGCGGTGATCGGCTTGGTGAGGGAGGCGATCCGGAAGATGGTGTCGCGGGCCATCGGCGTGCAGCCGCCGGTGTCCGCGGAACCGGCCGCGGCCACGTCCACCCGTTCGCCACGGGCCACGAGCGCCACGGCACCGGGGGCGGCGCCCCGTTCGGCGTAGGGCTCCAGGAATGCGCGCAGATCCGTCGTCATGGGTCCCACCCTCTCGGTCCGCCCGCCGGAAGAGGGGCTCCCGCGCCGACCGCGTCGGCGCCCCACCCGGCCCGCGCGCCAGTTCGTCCGTTCGGATGAGTCCGGGCCATTCGCTTGTACGCCGTAGAAGAACTCCCTTACGGTGTATGGCGATCGGTTCTCCGCCCCGCACGAGCGCACCGCACCGTCCCGCACCGTCCCGCACCGCGCGAGCCCCCCGCATCGCCCGCACCCCACGTCCCCCGTACCGCCGGTCCCGTTCCGCCAGGCCCGTACCGCCGGCCCCCGGCACGGCGCGGCCGTGGCACGTCGCCGCGCGCCGGAGGGCTGTCCCACAGGAGACCGCATGACGGCGAACACCTCCACCCCTTCGACCGGCCTCGGACCGCCCCGGCATCCCCAGCGCTGGCTGATCCTCGGCGTGATCTGCCTCGCCCAGCTCACCGTGCTGCTCGACAACACCGTCCTCAACGTCGCGATCCCGTCCCTCACCGAGGAGTTGGGGGCCTCCGGCGCGCAGGTGCAGTGGATGATCAACGCGTACTCGCTCGTCCAGTCGGGTCTGCTGCTCACCGCCGGCAGCGCGTCGGACCGCTACGGCCGGAAGAGGATGCTGCTCGCCGGCCTCGCGGTGTTCGGGGCCGGTTCGCTGGTCGCCGCCTTCGCCCAGAGTCCCGGCCAACTCGTCGCCGCCCGTGCGGGGATGGGGGTCGGCGGCGCGCTTCTGCTCACCAGCACGCTCGCCGTGGTGGTCCAGGTCTTCGACGAGGCCGAGCGGGTCCGCGCGATCGGCCTCTGGGCGACGGTCAGTTCCCTCGGGTTCGCGGCAGGCCCGCTCCTCGGCGGGGTGCTGCTCGGCCACTTCTGGTGGGGCTCGATCTTCCTCGTCAACCTCCCCGTCGCCGTACTCGGCCTGGTCGCGGTGGCCCGGCTCGTACCGGAGTCCAAGAACCCGGACGGCCAACGGCCGGACCTGCTGGGCGCGTTGCTCTCCACGCTCGGCCTGGGTGCCGTGGTGTACGCGATCATCTCCGGCCCGGAGCACGGCTGGACCTCCTTCCGGGTGCTGCTTCCCGCATGCGCCGGGGTCGCCGTGCTGGCCGGGTTCGCACGCTGGGAACTGGGCGTCCCGGCGCCGATGCTCGACATGCGGTTCTTCCGGAACAGGTCGTTCACCGGCGCGGTGACGGGGTCGGTGCTGGTCACGTTCGGGATGGGCGGCTCGCTCTTCCTGCTCACCCAGTACCTCCAGTTCGTCCTCGGGTACGAGCCGTTGGAGGCCGGGCTGCGCATCGCCCCGCTCGCGCTCACCGTGGTCGCGCTCAACCTCACCGGGCTCGGTGCCCGGCTGGTCCCCCGGATGGGCACTCCCGCCACGATCGGGGCCGGCATGTCCCTGCTGGCCGCCGGTCTCGCCGCCGTGGCGCTGCTCGCCCCGCACGGGTACGCCGGCATGCTGCTCGGCCTGGTCCTGACGGGCACGGGGATCGCCCTCGCGGGCCCCGCCATGGCCGCCGCGATCATGGGAGCCATCCCACCGGAGCGCGCGGGGGTGGGCGCGGGGGTCAACGGCACCCTCGCCGAGTTCGGCAACGGCCTCGGCGTCGCCGTCCTCGGCGCGGTCCTCACCTCCCGCTTCGGCGCGCTGCTCCCCCTCGCCGCGACCGGTGCCGCCTCCCTGCCCGCCGCGCTGGCGGCGGCAGGGGGCGGACCGGAGCGCGCCGCCGTCGAGAACGCCTTCGCGGCCGGGCTGGAGAGAGGCCAACTGGTGGGCGCGGCGGCGGTGCTGGCCGGCGGGATGGTGGCGGCGCTGCTGCTGCGCAGGGCGGAACGGGCGGGTGGCGCGCCCGGGGCGGCGGACGGCTCGGACATCCCGGGGGAGCCGGCCGGATCGGCGGCATAGCATCGGACCGGGCATCCGGGCCGTCCGTGACGGTGCCCCGCCCGGTCCGTCCCCCGGGCACACGAGGAGAGTGCGCCATGGTGTCCGCGGCCGACCGGGCGGAGGAGCCCGCACCGAGAATCGCGCCGGCCCCGCCGGCGGTGCGGACCAGTGTGTGGCTCGTCGGGCGCCCGGCCTCGCGTACCCGCAGGTCGGAAGGGTCGCCCACGGGTCTCGACCGGGACCGGATCACCGCCGCGACGGTCCGGCTGCTGGACGCGGAGGGCCTCGCGAGGTTCTCCATGCGCCGCCTCGCCGCCGAACTCGACGTCACCGCCATGTCCCTCTACTGGTACGTCGACACCAAGGACGACCTGCTGGAGCTGGCTCTCGACTCCGTCTACGGCGAGATCGCGGCACCCCCCGAGGACGCCGTCTGGACCGACCGCCTGCGCGAACTCGCGGGCTCTTACCGGGCGTTGCTGGTGCGCCACGTGTGGGCGTCGTCGCTGGCCGTGAGCTTCCTCAACATCGGCCCGCACTCGGTGCTCTTCACCCGGGCCGTCCAGGACGTGATCCGGGAGACCGGCCTCCCGCTGCACCAGCGGACCGGAGCACTCTCCGCGGTCTTCCAGTTCGTGTACGGGTTCGGCACCATCGAGGGCGATCTCCGCCGCCGCTCGGCCGCCGCCGGGATCAGTCAGGACGAGTACTTCCGGCAGGCGATGGCCGCATACCGCTCCGAGCCCAGCCTCAAGCCCGTCATCGACGTCTCGCAGGACCTGATGGACGCGCGCGGGGGCGACACGGTCGAGGAGATGCGCGAGCGGGACTTCGCCTTCGCGCTCGACCTGCTGATCGCCGGCATCGAGGCGATGCGGGACCGCCGAGGGGCGTGAGGGGGGTCGCGAACACCCACGTGACAACGGCAACGGGGGGTTGTCATCCTGGGCCCGTGGCAGACACCGCGGACCTCTCCCCGCACGAGCAGACCTTCGACCGCGTCCGGGAGGCCCGGGACCGGGCCGTCCACCACACCCGGCCGGCGAGGGAGTCCGCCGTCGAGCGCCGGGACCTGATGCAGGGCCTCATCGGCCAGGGAGTCTCCCAGGCGGACATCGCCCGTGAACCGGGCGTCAGCCGTCAGGCCGTCCAGAAGATGCCGGCCTGCTGAACAGCCGCGCGGGGGCGGCCGGTCAGTAGCCGCGGTCCACGTCCACGGCCAGCTCCGGCCGCCGTCCCGCGCGCAACCGCGCCCAGCAGGCGGCGAAGTCGGCGACGACGTCCTCGTCCGCCGTGATGCCCGCCGAGTGCGCGGTGACGACCGTGCGCGGCAGCCGCCAGCACGGATCGCCGGGGACGGCCGGTTCGGAGGGCAGCACGTCCAGCACCGCTCGGCGTACCGAGCCGGCCCGCAGCGCCGCCTCCAGCGCGGCCAGGTCCACCGTCGCCCCGCGTCCCACGTTGACGAACGAGGCTCCCCGCAGATGCCCGAAGCGCTCCGCGGCGAAGAAGTTCCCGGTCGCGGCGGTGAGCGGCAGTGCCGCGACGACCCAGCGCGCCTCGCCGAGCGCCTGGCGCTCCGCGTCCCCGCCGGCGGTCACCACCCGTTCGAAACCGGGCGGCGGCACGCCGGGCACGGTACGGGCCACCCCGACCGTACGGAGCCCGCAGGCCCGCAGCAGGACCGCCACGGCCGATCCGATCCGGCCGGTGCCGTGGATCAGAACCGTCTGCCCGGTGGCGAGTTCGGAGGGCTCGCGCCGCCACTCCTCGCGCCCGTGCCGCGCCGCGAACTCCGGTACCGACTGGCATTCGGCCAGCACCCAGGCGAGGACGTACTGCGCGATCCGCTCGCCCATCCGGCCGACCGTCCGGGTCAGCAACACGCCGTCGGGCCAGGGACCGGGGGCGAGCAGCGCGTCCGTACCGGCGTTGACGCTGTGGAACCAGAGCAGCCGGTCCGCCGGCGGGCCCGCCGGGCGCGAGGCCCCGACCCAGACGACCGGATCGCCCGCGGCGACGACCGGCTCTCCGTCCGCCGGGTACGCGCGCCAGGGGCGGCCGGTGGCCGCCGCCAGCCCGTGGCGGACGGCCGGGGTGACCTCGGGGGCGGTGAGCAGCCGGGCGCGGTCGAGCAGCGCGGTGCCGGGCAGGCCGGCGGCGGTGGGAGGCACGCGGGCAGGTCCTCAGGCGTCGGTGCCGGTGACGAGCCGGGCGGGGAACCCGCCGGTGGCGATCGGGCCCCAGCGCTCCGGGGTGATCCGGATGATCGACTTGCCCTGCTTGATCATGGCGGCCCGGTACCCGTCCCAGTCCGGGTGCTCGCCGGAGATGTTGCGGAAGTACTCCACCAGCGGCTCGACGGAGTCCGGGGCGTCGATGACCTCGGCGGTGCCGTCGATCTGCACCCAGGGGCCGTTCCAGTCGTCGGAGAGGACGACCACGCTGACCTTGTCGTCCCGCTTGGCGTTGCGGGTCTTGGCGCGCTCCGGGTAGGTGGAGACGACGATCCGGCCCGAGTCGTCGAGCCCGCAGGTGAGCGGGGAGGCCTGCGGACGGCCGTCGGACCGTGCGGTGATCAGCAGCGCCCGGTGGCGGGGCCTCACGAACGCCAGCAACTCGTCACGGTCGGCGGTGGTGTTGGTCGCGATGTGGGAAGCCATGCGCCCAGCTTAAGGGGCCTGCGCACCACCCGCCCGGGACGCGGGACGGGCCGGTCGGCGCCCCGGGACGCACGACGGGCCGGTCACCGGCGGAAGGCGTACCCTCCGCAGCGGCCGGCCCGTCGCGCACGGTTCAGGAGGGCAGGGTGTCGCCCTGGACCGCCTGGATGTCCAGCTCCACGCGGAGCGTCGTGCCGATGGCGGAGATGCCCGCCTTCACGACCTGGTTGTAGTTCATGGCGAAGTCGTCGCGGCGCAGCTCGGCCGTGGCGCGGAACGCCGCCCTGACCCCGCCCCACGGGTCGGGGCCGGTACCGAGGTAGGTGAGGTCGAGGTCGACGGGGCGGGCGATGCCCCGCATCGTCAGCTCGCCCTCGACCGTCCAGCGGTCCGGGCCGGCGGGGACCAGTGCGCGGGAGTTGTACGCGAGTTCGGGGAACCGCTCCACGTCGAGGAAGTCGGCCGACCGCAGGTGCTTGTCGCGCATGCCGTTGCCGGTGTCGATGCTCGCCGCGTCGATGACGGCGTCCACCCGGGACCGGGCGACGTCCTCGTCGATCACGATCCGGCCGCTGAACTCGGTGAACCGGCCGCGCACGCTGGAGATGCCCAGATGCTGGGCGGAGGCGGCCACCGAGCTGTGCGCGGGGTCGAGCGACCAGTCGCCGGGCGGGGGGAGTTCCACGCCGCCCTGGCGGGCCAGGACCACGGTGCCGGCCTCGATCCGGCCGCCGGCCGTCACGAGGGCGGTGGAGGCGGCGGGCGCGTAACCGACGGCGGTCACGATCACCGTGTAGGCACCGGCGGGCAGCGGCTCTTCCGTGCGGGTCGCGCCGTCCTCGTCGGCCGTGGCGCGCAGTATCTGGGTGCCGGTCATGTCGGTGACCGTGACGATCGCGTGCTGGACCGCCCAGCCGTCCCGCGTCCGTACCTGTGCGCGAAGTCCCATGACGTTCTCTTTCCTTGTCCACTGACGTGACGACTCGGGGTACGAGTCGGGCCCCGGGGCGGGGCGGCAGGCCGTCCCCTGCCTGCCGCACGCGCCACCGGGGCCCATTTCCACCGGCCGGGACAGACTCTCCGCTGAAAGCGCTGTCCCGCCAGGGGGCTTATCGCTCGATCACTCGCCGGGGTGGGCGAGTTCGATGTCGTGCCCGTCGACCCCGTGACCGGCGACGGCCACGGTGCTCGCCACCGGCGGGTAGCCGGTCGCGACGACGGAGTACTCACCGGCGTCCAGATCGGTGAAGGCGTACGCGCCGTCCGCACCGGTCGTGGAGGTGGCGACGACATTGCCCGCGGCGTCGATCAGGGTGACGCGGGCGTCCGCGAGGGCACCGCCGGCGGAGCCGGCGCGCACCACGCCCTGGACGAGGGCGCCGGCCTGGAGCGAGGCCTCGACCCGGGTGACACCCGTGCCGGCGATCTCCACCGGGAGGGCCAGCGGGCGGTGACCCGCCGCGTTCACCGCGAGCGTCACGGTGCCGGGGACCAGCTCGCCGAAGGC
Organism: Streptomyces sp. NBC_00247; assembly: GCF_036188265.1. Taxonomy (NCBI): domain Bacteria; kingdom Bacillati; phylum Actinomycetota; class Actinomycetes; order Kitasatosporales; family Streptomycetaceae; genus Streptomyces; species Streptomyces sp. NBC_00247. Next base: position 3,552,530 of record NZ_CP108093.1, read on the forward strand.
GAAGTCGCCGGTCTCGCCGGAGATGCCGGTGGCGAGTACGTCACCGCGCACGTCGGTCACGATGACCATGGCGCCCTGGACCGGGGTGCCGGCCTCGGCGGCCCGGACCGTACCGGCCAGTCCGCTGGTGCCGGAGAGCAGGATGTCGTAGGCCAGCGGCTCGTCGCCGACGACCACCGTGGACGCCTGCGGCTGGCAGCCGTCGGCGGAGGCGATCAGCACGTAGCTGCCGGTGCCGGGGGCGTCGAGGACGTAGGAACCGTCCGCCTGCGCCACCGAGCGGCCCAGCTGACGACCGCCGAGGGAGATCAGCGTGACGGCGGCCTGGGCGACGGGAGCGCCGTCCGCGCCGCGCACCACGCCGCGCACCGGGGTGCCCTCGACGGTGAGGGTGTCGGCCGCGGGGGCCTGGAGCGTGGCGGTGGTGGCCGGGGCGGACGTGACCGCGGTGGCTGCCGGCGCGGCGGCGACCGCTTCGGCGGCGGTCTCCTCCGCCGGGGCCGCGGCGGTCTCGGAGCCGGTGTTCGTCCGGAGCGCGACTTCCTTGATGAAGATCGCGAACAGGAAGGCGAGCAGGGCGCACGGGGCGGCGAACAGGAAGACGTCACCGACGCCGTGGCCGTACGCGGACTCGACGACCGCACGCACCGGGGCGGGCAGCGTCGCCAGGTCCGGGATACCGCCGCCGGTTCCGCCGGCGCTCTTGACGCCGAGGTCCGAGAGGCCGTCCGTCACGTAGTGGGAGACGCGGTTGGCCATGACGGCACCCAGCGCCGAGACGCCGATGGCGCCACCGAGCGAACGGAAGAACGTGACCACGGAGCTGGCCGCACCGAGGTCCTGGGGAGCGACCTGGTTCTGCGCGGCGAGGACCAGGTTCTGCATCATCATGCCGACGCCGGCGCCGACGAGGAACATGAAGATCCCGACGTGCCAGTACGTCGTGTCGTACCGGATCGTGCCCAGCAGGCCGAGACCCGCGGTGACCAGGACGCCACCGGAGACGAGCCAGTACTTCCAGCGTCCGGTGCGGGTGATGACCTGGCCGGAGATGGTCGAGGAGAGGAAGAGACCCGTGATCATCGGGATCGTCATGACGCCGGACATCGTCGGCGACTTGCCGCGCGCCAGCTGGAAGTACTGGCTGAAGAAGACGGTGCCCGCGAACATCGCGACACCGACGAAGAGCGAGGCCACCGAGGCCAGCGTGATCGTCCGGTTGCGGAAGAGCCGCAGCGGGATGATCGGCTCGCGGGCCTTCGACTCGGTGAAGACGAACGCGCCGATGAGGGCCACGACGCCGAGCAGCATCACGACGGTCTGCCAGGAGCCCCACGCGTACTTGTCGCCCGCGAAGGTCACCCAGAGCAGCAGCAGCGAGACGCCCGCGCTGATGAAGAACGCGCCGGTCCAGTCGACCTTGACGTCACGCTTGACGACGGGGAGCTTCAGGGTCTTCTGGAGCACGAAGAGGGCGATGATCGCGAACGGCACACCCACGTAGAAGCACCAGCGCCAGCCCATCCAGCTGGTGTCGGTGATGACGCCGCCGAGGAGCGGGCCGCCGACGGTGGCGACGGCGAAGACCGCGCCGAGGTAACCGCTGTACCGGCCGCGCTCGCGCGGGGAGATCATCGCGGCGAGCACGACCTGCGCCAGGGCGGAGAGACCGCCGACGCCGACGCCCTGCACGACACGGAAGACGATCAGCATGCCGGAGCTGGTCGACAGACCGGCGGCGCAGGAGCCCAGCACGTAGATGATCAGGGCTATCTGGACCAGCAGCTTCTTGCTGAAGAGGTCCGAGAGCTTGCCCCAGATCGGGGTGGTCGCGGTCATCGCCAGCAGGGAGGCCGTGACGACCCAGGTGTAGGCGCTCTGGCCGCCACCGAGGTCGGAGATGATGTGGGGGAGGGCGTTGGAGACAACCGTCGACGACAGGATCGCGACGAACATGCCGAGCAGGAGCCCGGTCAGGGCCTCCATGATCTGCCGGTGTGTCATCGGCGCGCCGTCGGGAGCTTCGGAGCCCCCGTGCTTGGCGTGGCCGCCCCGCACACCGGTCGGTGTGGTCGTAGCCATGAATGTCCTTTGCTTTGCTTCTGTTACAGAGGTGTACGGGTGTCCGTCAGGTCCCGCCCGACCGGAACGAGCCCTTCCGGGGCTACTGGTCCGGGCCGGTGACCTTCGGGACGGTGGGCCCGGTGAGGCGTGCGAGACAGTCGTCGGTGTGCCGTCCGGGGGTGCACGCACTGGGGGTGCGGGCGGCGAAGCTGCCGCAGAGCCGTGCCAGCGACGTGATGAGTTGTCCGACTTCGTCGTCGGACCAGTCCGCGAGGTTGTGTGCGAACACTTCCGTGCTCCGACGGCTGAGGTCGGCGAGCACGTCGCGTCCGGAGGAGGTCAGCCGCAAGATGCGCGAACGCTTGTCCGCGGGGTCGGGAAACCGCTCTATCCAGCCGCGTTCCGCCACGTGGGCGACGTGCCGGCTGGTCACGGACATGTCCACGGAGAGCAGCTCGGCGAGCCGGCTGATGCGCATCTCGCCGTGCTGGGCGAGGAGCGTGAGCACCGCCGCCGAGCCGCCGGGGCAGTCGGAGGGCAGTGCGCGGGCGAGTCCCCGTTTCACGACTCCCACGGCGCTGAGGTGCCGGGCCAGTTCCTCGTACTGACTCCGTGCGGCCACGGGACACCCCCAGACTTCTGCTCTGCATCTTGTTGCTTAGGGCAACCATAGAAGCCGTTGGTTGCTGCAGGCAAACTAAATGGGGCTTGCATAAGTAAAGGAACCCAAAAGGCTCCGTAGGCTGCCGGTCAAAGCCGCAGCGTGTGGCCCCGGTGCGTCATCCGTGTGTCTCACACCACAGGGTGAGGCCCCCTGTGTCGTCATGTTGACGATGCGCGGGGTTGTGGAGATGAGGGGAATGTCCGTACGAACCGTCGCCCGCACGTCCCCCGGGGGTTGGGCGGAAGGCCCGAGTTCGCTAGGGTCCTGGCCCATGGCACACAACCCCCACGCCCCTCAGCAGGGCCCCGCGGGCAATGACGACCCGGCGGGCAGCACGCAGATGTTCCGCGCCTTCGTCGACGACGGAGAGCCGGAGCGCCGGCCGCAGCAGGCCGCCCCGTCCGGCGGTCCCAAGACCGGCGTGATCGTGGCCGTCGTCGCGGTCGTCGTCGTCCTCGCCGCGGTCGCCTGGCTCGCGCTCGGCTGACCCGCACCGTCCGGCCACGCGGCGGCCTCCGTACCGACGGGGGCCGCCGACGCGTTTTCGGGCAGCGCGAGGCGCGTGCGGGGAGCGCCGGGTGCCCGGCCGCACGGGCCGCGGGTGCGCGGAGGCTGGAGACGATCGGAGAACCGGACCGGCCGGAGAACCGGACCGGCCGGACGGACCGGGGCGCGACCCGGGGACGTCCGGGCGCGGCCCGGGAACGGGGGTGCCGCCGGGGCGCGTGAGCGCGTTCTCCCCGGCGGCCGATGACCGTCAGTCGGTGATGAGCCCCTCGCGCAGCTGCGCGAGCGTGCGCGTCAGCAGGCGCGAGACGTGCATCTGGGAGATGCCGACCTCCTCGCCGATCTGCGACTGGGTCATGTTGGCGAAGAACCGCAGCATGATGATCTGCCGCTCACGGGGGGCGAGCTTGGCCAGCAGCGGCTTCAGGGACTCGCGGTACTCGACCCCTTCCAGTGCGGTGTCCTCGTACCCCAGACGGTCCGCGAGGGAGCCCTCGCCGCCGTCGTCCTCGGGGGACGGGGAGTCGAGGGAGGAGGCGGTGTAGGCGTTGCCGACGGCGAGCCCGTCGACCACGTCCTCCTCCGAGACGCCGAGCGCCTTGGCCAGCTCCGGAACGGTCGGCGAGCGGTCGAGCCGCTGCGCCAGTTCGTCGCTGGTCTTGGTGAGCGCCAGGCGCAGCTCCTGGAGCCGGCGGGGGACCCGCACGGACCACGAGGTGTCGCGGAAGAACCGCTTGATCTCGCCCACGACCGTAGGCATGGCGAACGTCGGGAACTCCACCCCCCGTTCGCAGTCGAACCGGTCGATCGCCTTGATCAGGCCGATGGTGCCGACCTGGACGATGTCCTCCATCGGTTCGTTGCGGCTGCGGAAGCGCGCTGCCGCGTACCGCACCAGCGGGAGGTTGAGCTCGATGAGTGTGTCGCGTACGTAGGCCCGCTCCGGGCTGTCCGTTCCCTCGGGACCGAGTGCGGCGAGCCGCAGGAACAGGGAGCGGGACAGCGTACGGGTGTCGATGGCTTCCGACGAGCTGGTGAGCACGGCAGGCGCGGGCGCGCTCTTCGTGAGCGTGAGCACCTTCGAGCTGCCCTGGTCTACGGACATGCCACCCCCTTGAGGTCGCGGACGGTCGCGGTGGCCGCGACCATCGGAGGAACGCAGCCTCCACCTGAATACCGGAGGGGAGGCTGCGGCAAACGCGGTTCCAGCAGAATGTCACATGTCGGCAACACGCTGTAGTGACATGTCGATAAGTCAGCGCCGCGTATGCGCAGGAAGCAGGGGGTGCGGGGGGTGGGGGACGCCGGAAAACCGCTCGGAGACGTTCTACCCGTTCCGGTTAGGCCTCGATCCTGTTTGCGGATCGCAGTCGGGCGAAACTTCTGGCCAAAAGTCTTGACACGTGCATCTGGGAGACGCCCAGTTCGGCACTGATCTGGGACTGTGTCAGGTTGCTGTAGTAGCGCAGCAGCAGAATCCGCTGCTCGCGCTCGGGCAGCTGTACGAGCAGATGCCGTACGAGATCGCGGTGTTCGACCCCGGCGAGTGCCGGGTCCTCGTATCCGAGGCGGTCGAGCAGGCCGGGCAGCCCGTCGCCCTCCTGGGCCGCTTCCAGCGAGGTCGCGTGGTAGGACCGGCCGGCCTCGATGCAGGCCAGCACCTCGTCCTCGGAGATCCGCAGCCGCTCGGCGATCTCGGCGGTGGTGGGCGAGCGCCCGTGGGCCGTCGTCAGGTCCTCGGTCGCCCCGGTGACCTGCACCCAGAGTTCGTGCAGCCGACGGGGCACGTGGACGGTGCGGACGTTGTCCCGGAAGTAGCGCTTGATCTCGCCCACCACGGTCGGCATCGCGAACGTGGGGAACTGGACGCCGCGTTCGGGGTCGAAGCGGTCGATCGCGTTGATCAGGCCGATGGTGCCGACCTGGACGACGTCCTCCATCGGCTCGTTGCGGCTGCGGAAGCGGGCCGCCGCGTACCGCACCAGCGGCAGGTTCGCCTCGATCAGCGCGGCCCGCACCCTGCGGTGTTCGGACGTGCCGGCATCGAGGTTCTTGAGCTGGCCGAAGAGCAGCTGGGTGAGCGCCCTGGTGTCGGCGCCCCGGGTTCTCGCCGGGGGCGCCGAGGGGTCGGGCGTCTCGGTCTGGATGTCGTCGGACGGCTCGGTCCGGTCCTTCTGGACTGTCTGGGGAGGCACTTGAGGCGCTGCACTGGCCGGCACGGTGACGCCACCCCTTCACGATCACGCTTCATGATCACGCTTCATGGTCGGACTGCACGGTCGACTGACAGTCAACGTGACGGACAACTGCGGTCAATTCATCCATCAAAAGCGGTCATAGCATCACAAGACATGTCCACTGTGTGCAAGCACCGTATATAGCCGTGTTGGAGTCAAATGGGTTTAAAAACCAATAAAAGCCCCCCACCTGAGAGGTGAGAGGCTTCGGGCGACGGCCGGTGGCTCCGCGACCCCACCCGCCGGTCGCGCTCGTACGAAGTCGGTGCGGAGGCGGTGCGGCAGGGGGGCGCACCTGGTGCGCGGGGCTCGCGCGGGGGCGCCGAACGGGCCGGGCGCGGCCCGCGAACGGGCAGCGTGCCGGGGCGCGTAGGGCTCAGAAGGGATAGTCGGCGATGACCCAGGTGGCGAACTCGCGCCACTGACCGGCCGCCGCCTGGTGCGCCGGGTGCTCGACGTACCGCTTGAGCGCGTCCTCGTCGGCGACGGCGGAGTTGATGGCGAAGTCGTACGCGATCGGCCGGTCGGTGATGTTCCAGGCGCACTCCCAGAACTCCAGCCCGGGGACGAGCCCGTCCAGTTCCCGGAACGCCTTCGCGCCGGCCACGACCCGCGGGTCGTCCCGCTCCACGCCGTCGTTCAGCTTGAACAGGACCAGGTGGCGGATCATCGGCAGGGCTCCTACTTCACCAGCTCGGACATGAAGTCCCCGACGCCCTGGGCGGCGCTGGAGATGCCTTCGAACCCTACCTGGACGAGGTCGGCGGCCCTCGCGGGCGACGTGATGATCGTGTACAGCACGAAGACCACCACGATGTAGAGCGCGATCTTCCTCGCTTGCGCCACAGCCCCTGCCTCCCCCTCGGTCCCGTGCGCGGTCGGCAGATTCTATCCGTACACCTGGTCGGATTCGGGGGTCGATGGCGATCGGTGTTCGAACCCGCCCTGGGGGAGCGGCCCGGCCGGTGCCCGGCTCGCCCGGGACCAAGGGCCCGGCGACAGAGGCCTTTCACCGGCCCGCGCGGGCGCTGCGAACGGGCACGATGGAAGCACGGCCCGGCGGACCAGGCAGGAATCCGCAGGGCATGGGACAGGACCCTCTCTGTGGGGTCCGGCCGCGGCACTCCCCCCGACCGCGGCGGGACCAGTAGGGACTGTCCTCACCGGGGGAGGCGGCTCGTCCCCCCGATGCCGCCTCCCCCGCTCCGAGGCCCCGCCTCGGCTCCGGCCCCGGCCACCTCTTCCGTGAGGGCCGGGGCCGTCGTAGTGCCGGACGTCCGCCCACCCGCACGATGCCGGCCGGCCCCGCTGCTCAGGGACGGACAGCCCCTACGCTCCCCCCATGCATCTGCGCCAGATAGTCGTCGACGCCCACGACCCCGAGACCCTGGTCCGTTTCTGGGGCTCGCTGCTGGGCGGTACACCGGTCGGCCGTGGCCACGGGGAATTCCACCTCGACCCACCGGGTTCCCCCCGATTCGTCTTCCGGCCGGCCGGGGCGTCCGGGGCACGCCCCGGCCGCCTCGACTTCGACCTCACGGTGGCGACCGCCGACGACCGGGGCGGGTTCCGGTCCGTACGGGACCCGGAGGGCCACGAGTTCCGCATCGGCGTCGCGCCGCCCGTGCCGCCCGGGACCGCCGTTCCGGGGCCACCGCTCCCGGGAGCGGTGGCCAAAGCCCGGGTGCTCTTCACCGACGGCCGGGGCCGGGTCCTGCTGGTGCGGCTCCAGCCGTGGCACGACGCGTGCCACTGGGGTCTGCCCGGTGGCACGGTCGAGGCCGGCACGGAGACGCCCCGCCGGGCGGCCGTCCGCGAGATCGAGGAGGAGATCGGTCTGCCGTGCGTTCCCGGGCGCCTGCTCGGCATCGACTGGGTGCACCGCGCCCACGACCGGCCCCGTCTGGTCCATGTCTTCGACGGCGGGCCGCTGGCGGACGAGGACCTGAAGCGCGTCCGGCTCGACGCGGAGGAGCTGGCGGAGTGGCGGATGTGCACGCCCCGGGAGGCCGAGGCGCTGCTGCTTCCCCCGTCCTGGGAGCAGCTGAAGGAGTCGCTCGCCGTCCTGGCCTCCGGGACCGGCCCGGCGGAACTGGTGGACGGGGTGCCGGCGCACTCCTGAGCGCGCTCCGGCGGTCCGTCGCGCGTCCGCCGGGGGCGAGGGGGCGTTCCCCGGCCGGTAGTGCGGGCGACGGATTGCCGCCCTCCCCTTTTTACGCCCGCATGGACGAATCCTGGCAGGCCGATGGCTAGTATCTGCGCGGGGACGGGGCGAGCCCCGGGGGGTGTGGGGAGGGTATGCGCTGATGGAGGTCTCCGAGGTCCACGACGAGGCGGAGCGGGAGCCGGGATGGTCCTCGCTGTCCTCGCTCTTCGGCTTGAGCGACCTGCTGCTGGACGTCTACCGCACCGTGGTCGGACGCCCCGGGTGGGGGGTCTCCGGGATAGCCCTGCATCTGGGAGTGGCGGAGTCCCAGGTGCGTGCCTGCCTCGACGAACTGGCCGAGCTCTCCATGCTCTATCCGGCCACGTACTCCGCGAACCCCGTCGCGCTGAACCCCGAGATCGGCCTGGCCGCTCTGCTGAACCGGCGTGAGACCGAGATCCAGAGCCAGCAGGCCCAGCTGGCCGCGGCGCGTACCAAGGCCGCCGAACTGGCGGCCGTCTACTCCGCCCAGCAGGGGAGCCGGGGCAATCTGGGCCTCGAACAGCTCGATGAGATCACCGCGGTACGGGCGCGGCTGACCGAGATGGCCGACCAGGCCCGCGAGGAGCTGCTCTGCTTCATGCCGGGCGGAGCGCAGAGCCAGGAGGCCCTGGACGCCAGCAGGCCGCTGGACGAGAAGAGCCTCTCCAGGGGGGTCCGGATCCGGACGCTCTACCTGGACAGCGTCCGCAACGACCGGGCCACCACCGAGTACGCCCGTTGGCTGGCCGGACTCGGCGGCGAGATCCGGACGATCCCCTCCCTGCCGGTCCGGATGCTGGTCGTGGACCGGTCCGTGGCCCTGGTGCCCACCGACCCGGAGAACAGCCGGGCCGGAGCGGTCGTGGTGAAGGCGCCCGGGGTACTGGCCGCGCTGGTGCACCTCTTCGAGGCCACCTGGCAGCAGGCGAGTCCCCTGGACGGGGCGCAGCCTTGCGGGCCCGGCGGGCTCACGGCGCAGGAGCTGGTCCTGCTCAAGCTGCTGGAGCTCGGTCATACCGACGAGGTCGCGGCCCGCAAGCTCGGTGTCTCGCTGCGCACGGTACGGCGGATGATGGCGGACATCCTGGGCCGGCTGGGCGCGCGCAGCCGGTTCGAGGCCGGGCTGCTGGTGACCCGCGCCGGCTGGATGTAGCTTCCGGGGGCCGTGGCAGTCTCGTGCCATGGCCGTTAGATGCCGTCGCCCAGCGGGATCCACGGGCCACCGCGGTGCCAGCATGCTCCCATGTACGCAATCCACATCCGACAGAATGCTCTGGGGCCCGGCCTGTGCCGACTGGACATCCAGGACGTCGTCAAAGAATTAGCTGCGGTCCATGATTGCGTTCTTGAACATATCTACGCGCCTAGATCGAATGAAAATGGACATAGTGGCGTGCTCTACGTGACCGGAGAGTCCCTGAATACCGCGGGAGCCGGCGTGCTGGGCGCGGTCCGAAGGGCGATATCCGGTACCCACATGTGGGCTGATCTGGCGATTTCTGTCGACCCGTGGTCGGCGGGGATGTGCGACGCGACGGTCCGGGTGGCGCCCCTGCGGATGGTCGGCACGGCCGGCGACCGGGCGTGAATGGCACTTTGTGGCCTGGGCAACTTATGGCCAGAGCAGGCTCTATGGCGCGCTCGTGCCGTGTGTCATGTTTGCCGGTGTGTCCAGCGGATGAATTCACGGAGAACGCGATTCCAAGAGAAGTCTTCGGTCCCAGGACGCGCACAGGGGAATTGTTGAATTGCTGAAGGGTCGCCATGCCTACGCGTCTTCTGATCTCGATCACCGGCTCCGTGGCCGCACTGGCCGCCGTGCTCCTGAGCACCGCGGCGGCGGAGCAGCCCGCCCCGCGTGACGTCCGCGCCGCATCGGTGGCGGATCAGCCCGTGCCCTACAGCTGGGGCTGGGACTGAGGGCCGTCCCCGGTCCCTGGCGTCCGCGCGACGGCCGCCGGGTCGGCCCTTCGGGCCGGTACGTCCGAACGGCTCCGGCGCGCGTACCTCTTGTCCCCGTGGCACCGCCGCACCGGACACCGGTCATGAACCCCGGCAGCCTGTGCCCCCGTCCGTACGAGGCAGGCCCTTGTCCGGCCTCACCAACGAGGAGATTCCATGGAGCGCACCGTCGCCGACGGCGGATGCCATCTGCCGCAGTGCGGAAGCGGGCGGGGCGGGCCCTCCGGGGAGGCGTCGCGCACACCCCCCGGACGTCCGTGCCGGGCGTGTGCGGACGGCATCGCCCGGAACCTCGCGGAACTGCCCGCCCTGCACCGTGAGATCGAGTACGCGCTCGGACCGACCGCGTCCGGCCGTTTCGAACGCGTCAGCGGCAGCCGGAGCGTCGGGCTCGAACTCAACGAGGAGGTCTGCGCCGTACGCGCGGCGATGCTCGGTGTGCTGGCCTCCTGGGCGGGCGCGGTGACCGGCCCCGGGACGGGGCCCGCCCCCGACCGTGCGGTGGCTCCGCTCGTCGCCTTTCTGCTCCGGCACATGGACCTGCTGGTCCGCCACCCGGCCGCGGGAGACCTCGCCGAGGAGATCGGCGGTCTGGTCGCGGACGCCAGACGGGTGCTCCAGCCGCCCGGGACGCGCCGGATCGCTCTCGGCAGCTGCCCACGGGCCGGCTGCGCGAGCGTCGTGGAGGCGTCGGCGTCCGGCCTGGACGGAGCACCGTCCGACGACGTGCGCTGCCGCTCCGGACATATCTGGCCGGAGCGGGAGCTGTTGGCACTGCGGCAAGCGCTGTCGGCCGGGGGGACCGTTCCGGCGACGACGGGACGCACGCTGCCGACGCGGCTCGCGGCCCGGGCCGCCGGAGTCTCGGAGGCGACCGTCCGCAAATGGGCGAGTCGGGGAAAGCTGACGAGGCACGGGAGTCCCGCCCGTGCCGAATACGACGTCGACGAACTGGTCGCACTCGCCGTCGGCTGAACCGGTCCCGATATGTTCTTGAATTCGTCCCGAGGCCCTGCATGGCATTCCTGATGCCGCGCAGGGTCATTCCGGCATTCCTTCGGGCAGCCAAGTCCCCTGTTCATGAAGAACGTTGACAGGCCGACGCGGAGGTGTCACGCTCTTGGTGGCGGAAGAAGTGTCGGAATTCGCGGAGAACGGCCTGATGGTCGTCCCGCCAGGAATTTCGTGACAGCCATCGAGGGCCCTTTCGGCGCGCATGGTCCGTCGGGCGCGCGAGCCCGTGTCCCTGTCTTCTCCGGGCGTGCTCGGTCCGTGACCTCGATCCGGCCGGCGGAGCACCGTAACGCCGCCCGATTTCCCTTTCCCGTCGGCTCGGTACATGGGCGGAGCGCATGATGATTGACTCGGACGACGCCATCGCGAACTCGTTGGACGCGGTCAGCCGCGCCCGGCGGGCGTGGGAGCAAAGGCCCCGTGCCGCCGTACCGCACCTCGCGCACGAGGAGTTCCTGACCTACCTGCGTGAGGCGGTCCCGTACTACCGGGAACGGGCCGCGACGGCCGGCCTCCCGCTCGTGGGGCGGTCCGAACTCCAGGACGACGGCGCACTCTTCAGGGCGGAGCCCGACGGCCCGCAGTACCGCCTCGCGTCGAGCGGCACCACCGGCCGGCCGCTGGAGGTCACCCTCGACTCCTCGGCCTGGTACGCCGTCAACTACCACTTCTTCGAGCAGATCCGGGAGCTCGCCCAGCTGCCCCGCACCACGTTCCGGCGGGGCGCGCCCGGCGTGCTGTTCGTCAGCAACAAGCCGGGGCGGCCCAGCTTCGTGCGCCCGCTGCCGTCGCTGGACGACGCGCTCTACCTGCGCCTCCAACTCCCCGACTCCGCACGGGACCTGCCGGCGGTACTGAGCAAGTTCCAGGCTCCCGTGCTCTACGGCAAGCCGACCTATCTGCTCGACCTGCGGGCCGCCCTGCTGGGCCTGGGCATCGAGCGGGCGCCGTGGCGGCCGGAGCTGGTCCTGGTCAGCGGCGAGCCCCTGCACGCGGACGACCGGGAGCGGCTCACCGGCTACTTCGGGGCGCCCGTGGTGGACGCGCTCGCCTCCACGGAGGGCGGCCTGATCGCCGCGACCCCTCCGGACGGGACGGTCCACCGGGTGTTCGGCGACAACGTACGGCTCGAAGTGCTCGACGGGAGCGGCCGGACGGCGGACACCGGCCGGGGCGAACTCGTCCTCACCAACCTGGTCAACCGGAGCACGGTCTTCGCCCGCTACCGCACCGGTGACTTCGCCGAGCTGGAGACCGCAGGGGACGGGACCCAGCGTCTCCTGCGGCTGTACGGCCGGGAGCCGGAGACGGTCCGTTTCCGCACCGCCGAGCTGTCCGCGGACGAGGTGACGCGGGCCGTCGGATTCCTTCCGGGCCTCGCGGACTTCCAGTTCGTCCGGGGCGATGGGGAACGCACGCTTCTGCGGTGGGCCCCGGAAGTCTCCCGCACCGCCCCGGACGACCTGGAGAACGCGCTGCGCGGTGTGGTGGCCGGTCTGCTTCCCGGGGAGGACACGGAACTGGAGCGGTGCGCGCGCATCACCCCCCTGGGCGGGAAGAAGCGGCGCTTCCTGCTCTGAACATCGACCATTCGGAGCCACTTCTATCTCGGCGGGGCATTTCCATGACGCTAAACCTGACCTGGACGGGCAACCAATTCCTGGACCCGCGTGAGCAGACGGCCGAGATGATCTCGGCCACCGAATCCATCGACATCACCAACAAGGACGAGGTCTGGGGCGAAAGCGTGGCCGCGGCCGTCGCCGCCCACTTCGACGTCCCGGAGAAGTTCGTGCGGGTCGGGGCGGGAGCCACTCAACTCATCGACACCGTGCTGCGCGGCGCCTATCAGGGGCTCGTGGTGGACGTCACCCCGAACTTCCATCTCACCGCCACCGTCTCCCGCCAGCAGGGCTGGAATTACCGGAGCGTTCCGGTGCGCGAGCCCGCCGAACTGCTTCCCGCACTGGAACCCTTCCTGGACCGGCCCGACGCGGTCATCGTGCTCTGTTCGCCGCGCAACCCGCTCGGCTACCAGTTCGACGTCAGTGACATCGGCGCCCTTCTGGAACGTGCCCGCGGTCTCGTGATCCTGGACGAGGTGTACGCGGACTTCGCTCCGGACTCGGCCCTGCGGCTGGTGGAGAGCCACCCGAACCTCGTGGTGATGCGCACCTTCTCCAAGGCCTGGGGCCTCGCCAACCTGCGGATCGGATTCGCGGTCTCCCAGGCCTTCGCCAGGGAGGACTTCCGGTTCTGGCTGATGCCCAACAGCGTCTCCGGAGTGGCCCAGCGCACCGCGCTGCGGTTGCTGGCCCGGCCCGACGCCGTGCGCGAGAGCGTCGGCCGCGCGCGGGAGTGCCGCGAGCTGCTGGTGGCGGGGCTGGAGAGGATCGACGGGCTGCGGGTGTGGCCGTCGGACGCCAACTACCTCTGCCTGGAGAGCCCGTACGCGGCGGCGATCGTCGAGGAGCTGCTGGCCGCCGGCTACCGCACCCGGCTGCTCCACGACCTCAAGGGCTATCCGGCCGAGTGGCCGCTCGGGGTGCGGATCTCCGTACCGCGCGAGGACGAACTCGCCGCGGTGGTGGAGTGCGTCGCCCGGGTCCACGCGGCCGCGGGTCACCGGGTCGCGGCCGACCGGTGAGCGGGACCGGGGAGGTGAACGGGCCGCCGTCGCTCAGCGTCGACGGCCGGTTCGCCGGCTGGCTCTCCAGCGGTTCCTCGGCGCCCCGCCTCGTGCTGTACGACCTGGCGGAACGCCGGGAGGCGGGCCGCTCGGGCGTCGGTGCCGCCCGGTGCAGGGCCTTCACCTGGACGCACCTGCCGGGCGTCGGTCTGGTGGTGGCGGACCCGGACGGTACGGAGAACTGGTCGCTCCACCGGGTCCGGGTCGAGACGGCCGAGTGGACGCCCCTCGGCGGCCCCTCCGCCGTACGGGCGCGGATCGCCGGGCTCTCGGAGCGGCGGCCCGCGGAGGTCGTGCTCTCCACCGACGGCGCCGGCCCAGGACTTCGCGACTTCGTCCGGGTCTCGCTGCTCACCGGGGCTACCACGGTGCTGATGACCGGTTCGGACCACTCCGCGGTGTACTTCGACCGCGATCTGCGGCTCAGGCTGACCGAGACCGTCACGCCCGACGGATCACGGGAGTTGCGCCATGCCCCCGCGCCGGGCGGCGGCGTCGGGGCGCTGTTCCTGCGCGTTCCGCACGAGGACGCGCTCGTCGTGCGGGTCCTGCGGTTCGCCGACGACGGCGCCGGCGTCTACCTGGTGCTGCCCGACGGCCCGGACGGTGTCCGGCTGGCCGAGGTGGGCTGCGTACCGGGGGAGCCGGCGGGTGTGCCGCGGACCGTGCGCGCGGTGCGCGGCGGGGACTTCTCCACCGTGCTGTTCGCGGAGGACACCGGCAGACCCGACCTCGTGCACGTCGAGCGGGAACAGCGGGTCTGCGAACCGCTGGACGAGGAGTGGGAGCCGAGGATCGAGCGGCTGCGCGACGCGCTCGGCACCGAACCGGTGGTCCTGGACCGCCGGGGCGACCGCCTGCTGGTCGCCGCTCATCGCCCCGAGCGCGACGCGCGGTACTTCGTCCACGACACCGCCACCGACGACACCTGGCCGCTCTCAAAAGCCCGGCCCGGCCAGGGCCCGGCGGCGGTCGAGTGCAGGCCGGTCCGGGTGCCGCTCCGGGACGGCGCTCACGCCGTCACCTACGTGACCCGGGGAGACCGGGAACGGCTGCGGGGCGGCCCCGGCCCGGCGGTCCTGCTGGTGCACGGAGGGCCCTGGCGGCGAAGCCGCTGGGAGTACGCCGAGCGGCGGGTCTGGCTGGCCGAGCAGGGCTGCACCGTGATCGAGCCCAACTTCCGCGGCTCCACCGGGTTCGGCAGCGCCTGGATCAACGCCGCGGACCGGCAGTGGGGCGCGGCCATGCAGGACGACCTGGAGGACACCCTGGACTGGGCGGTGGCCGAGGGCCTCGCCGATCCGGACCGGATCGCCCTGCTGGGAGGGAGCTACGGCGGCTATGCCGTCCTGCAGATGGCCGCGACCACCCGCAGGACGCTGCGCTGCGTGGTGGCGACCTCACCCCTGACGGATCTCGTGCGGTTCCTGGCGGCGCCCCCCGCCTTCTGGCAGGCCGCGGCGCCGATGCTGCGGCGCCGGGTGGGCGATCCGGACGTACCGGAGCAGCTGCGGGCGCTGACGGAGGCCTCGCCGGTGAACCGGCCCGAGGGGTTCCGCTGCCCCGTCCTGCTGGTGCACGGCGCCCAGGACAGCCGGGTGCCCGCCGAGATGGCGACCCGGATGTTCATGGGCCTGGCACAGGCAGGCCGGGACGCCACGCTCGCCCTCTTCCCCGACGAGGGGCACGAGGTGGTGAGCACCGGCAACCGGAGCGCACTGGACTCCCTGATCGCCCGGTACCTGGACGAGTGGCTGGGCGGGCCGGGGGCCGCGGAGCCGGGACGGGACCGTACGGCCGTTCCGGGTGACACCACCGTGAAGCTGTTCGACTCACCCCGCGCCGTCCGCCGGAAGGCGGCCCCGGCGCCGACATCTGGAGCGGATCATGGCACTTCACCTGACGCGCAGTAACGCGCTGCTGCTGCTGACCCCGAAGACGGGCAGCACCTGGATCCGGAAGAAGATCAGGGAGCTGGGCATCGCCTTCGAGGAGGTCGGCGATCCGGCGATGCGCGAGCACGACCTGCTCGCCGCCTTCGACCGGTCCGCGTACGGCCTCGTCGGAGCCTTCGTACGCGATCCGCTGGAGTGGTACCGCTCCTACTGGTCCTACCGGATGGAGAAGGGCTGGCGACCGCAGTACCCGCTGGACGAGCACTGCGAGAGCGACGACTTCGAGACGTTCGTGCGCCGCGCCGTGACGACGCTGCCCGGCGCGCTGGGCAACATCTACACCTCGTACGTGGGCGCTCCGGGCGAGGAGGTCGACTTCGTCGGCCGGCAGGAGAACCTCCGGGAGGACTTCGCCCGCTTCCTGGAGCTGGCCGGCGAGGAGTTCGACGCGGACGTGCTCGCGGAGGGCAGCCGGATCAACGCGACGAAGATCCGCCCCGACTACCCGGAGGAGCTCAAGGAGCTGATCACCCTCTCGGAGTGGCAGACCATGGGGCGCTTCGGCTATCTCGCCGGCCGGCCGGACCCGATCGGGCTGGCCGAGATGCAGGACCGCTACCCGCAGGACGCGAACGACCTGCGGCTGCTCACCCTCTGGACCGAGAAGATCCACTGGGTGCCGGACGACAAGAAGCGGGAGGCCGGCAGGCCGGTTGCCGCGGAGACCCGGTACGCGCGGGTGAACAGCAACTTCGCGCTGTACGCCGAACACAAGAAGCTGGACCCCGACTACGCGGGCGGCCGCTACCGCGAGGCGCTGCGGCTGGACCCGGTGCACCCGCGGACCCTGTGCAACTACGCGCTCCACGTGGCGAAGCACGAGGACGACAGCGCCCGGGCCCGTGAGCTGATGCTGCGCGCGCTGGCCGTCCGCCCCAACCACCCGTACACGCTGGGCAAGCTGGCCGGGCTGACCGCCGGGCGGCTGGCCGATCCGGCGCTGGCGGAAGTCCTCTACCGGCAGAGCCTCGCGGCCAACTCGGCCCAGCACGAGCTGCGCGTCGAGTTCGCCAACTTCCTGGCCGGGCAGGGCCGTACGGTCGACGCGCTCGCCCTTCTCGGCCCCGAGGCCGAGAGCCGCGACGCCGACCGGCTGACCCTGCTCACGCACGCCTCGCTGCTGGCCCGATCGGGCCGTGTCGCCGAGGCCAGGGACTTCCAGCGGCGGGCCGCCGACTCGGTGGCGACCGCCGCCTGAGAGCCGTCCGGCCTTCCGGACGGGCGGGCCTGGGGCCCGTACCTCCTCCCGCAGGACCATCGCCAAGGAGGCGACACGATGTACACGGAGAACGCACTGGCCCACGTCATCCAGGACGAGAGCGTGTCCGGCGCGGGCAAGTCGGTCGAGCAGATCGCGGCCGCGGCGCGCGAGGGCATGGAGAAGAACCGGATCTGCCTGATCCGCGACTTCGCACTCGACCCCGACCTCTACCTCGCCTTCCTCGGGGAGTTCGGCGAGCCGCTGATGAACTACTCCTCGCTCAGCGAGCTGGCGAAGACGGACCCGCACCCGCAGATCAACCGGGTCAAGTACAAGAAGAAGGCCGAGGGCGCCCAGTCGGTGCACTACGTCGCGGGCGGCCTGCGACCCCACTCGGCGCGTTCCTGGCGCTCCCCCCGCCCCTCGCACTTCGCGATGCTGATGGTCGAGCCGGGCTGGCGGGAGGTGCCGGCCGGGGAGCGCGGCGAGTCCGTGGTGGTCAGCTGGCACGATCTCTTCGTCCGGCTGGCCGAGCGCGACGGTGAGGTGTTCCAGGAGCACTTCGACCGGTTGTCCGCCACGCCGATCACCTTCGAGGCCAACAACGTCCGCGAGGAGCTCAGCAGCCTCCCGCTCCTCTACCCGCTGGCGGACGCCCGCGGCCCGTACGACGTCGGCGTGCGGCTGAAGCAGGACCTGCGGGACAAGATCGTGGGCATCAAGGACCGGATTCCGGACTTCGAGGCGTACCGGAAGTCACTGGACTACCTCCTGGACGCCAGTGCGGACGAGCAGTTCTTCGCCTGTTTCCCGCTGGAGCGCGGCGATCTGCTTCTGCTCGACAACCACCGCTTCGCCCACGGCCGCCTCAAGATCGTCGGGGAGTACGTCGTCGACGACGAGGCACGGAGCAACAACCGGGAGCTGTGGAGCGTCACGGTCCACTGACGCACGGACAACCGAGGGGTCCCGTCCGGAACTCCCGGGAGGAAAAAGGAGAGTGACGACATGAGCAATGGCGACGACAAGCCCGTCGAGGCGGCCGAGGCGGCCGAGCCGGCCGCGGTGGACGGTGGGGAGCAGGCCGACCTGGTCGCGGTGTGCGCCGAACTCCAGGGTGAGCTGGACGCGCTGATCGGCGGGTCCGGCACGAACGCCGCGGCCCAGTCGCTGGACACCGCGGTGGCCTCCCTCAAGGAGGTCGAGCAGCGGAACGTCTCGTCGGTGCAGCTGGTGGCGCTCGACCACAGCTGACCCCGGCGCGGCTTCGTGGCGCGGCTTCCCGGCGCGGCCGGCGCGGCTTCGTGGCGCGGCTTCGTGGCGCGGGTTCGTGGCGTGGCCGCACGGCTCGGCCTCCCGGCCGGATCGAGCGCCGGACGCGCACGGGCCGGCCGTAGCGATTCACCACTGAACCGCGGCGGACGGCCGGTTTTCCGCCCCTGTCGTTTAACGCGGCAGGGGCGGAAACCCGATATCCGCGGGCCAATAGCGGGCCCCGTACACTGTCGGCGCTCGCCACCCACCCGCGCGTCCAGAGGAAGTCGGATCCCCATGTCGCTCATCGGAAAGCACATTCTCTCCAGCGATCTCTTCGACCGGGAAGAACTGGAGCGGCTCTTCGAACTGGCCGACACGCTGACGCCGGTGGCCCGGGGCCGCCAGATCACCCGCGTACTCGAAGGCGCCGTGATGGCCAGCCTCTTCTTCGAGGCGAGCACCCGCACCAGGCTCAGTTGCGAGTCCGCGTTCCTGCGGCTGGGCGGTGGGGTGACCAGCACCACGGGCTCGGGGATCATGTCGATCTCCAAGGGCGAGTCGCTGGCCGACACCAGCCGCGTGGTCAGCGGGTACTGCGATCTGGTCGTGATGCGGCACCCCGAGGTGGACGCGGTGCACGAGTTCGCCGCCGCCACCAACGTCCCGGTGATCAACGGCGGGAACGGCGCCGGGGAGCACCCGACGCAGGCCCTGCTCGACATGTTCGCGCTGCACCGGGAGTTCGCCCGGACCGACCGCACGATGGACGGCCGGCGGATCGCCCTGGTCGGCGATCTGCGGCACGGCCGTACCGTGCACTCGCTGATGAAGTTGATCTCCCGCTACGAGGACATGACGATCGTCTGTGTCGCCCCCGAATCGCTCGGGATGCCCGAAGAGCTGGTGGAGCTGGCCGAGAGCAGGGGGCACCGGGTCGAGCGGAGCGACCGCCCGGAGACCGGGCTGAAGGACGCCGACCTGGTGTACACGACCCGGTTGCAGACCGAGCGGTTCGCGGACCGGCCGGTGCCGTACAGCGACGCGTTCCGCATCGACAAGGCGCTGGTGAGCCGGGTGTGCCGAGAGGACGCGGTGGTCATGCACCCGCTGCCGAGGGACGGCCGGCCGGGCTCCAACGACCTGGCGACCGACCTCAACGACGATCCCCGCCTGGCGATCTTCCGTCAGACCGACGCCGGTATCCCCATGCGCATGGCGCTGTTCGCCTCGGTGCTCGGCGTGGCCGACGCGATCCCCGGCTCGCTGCGGCCGGCGACCTGGTACCGGCCGGACTACACCGGTCCGGACGACGCCCCGTTCTACAAGAACGTCGCCTTCTGACGTCTGATCCCTGATCTCTGACCCCTGCTCTTCGCCAGGAGCCTCCTCGCCGAAGAGCGACAGCACACAGCACGCCCCCAGAACGCCGAAGCGGGCCGGTCACCACCGGCCCGCTTCGGCGTTCTCGGTATCCGGCGCCCTTACGCCGAAACACACGGAAGAGGAATGGCATGGAAGTGGACGCGAACAAGGGGGAGGCGGAGAGCGATTTCGCCGCGTACCGGAACCCGCTTGTTTCGGTCACCATGGCGAGCACCTTTTTCCTTAAACTGGTCTCTTTTCTCTGCATACCTTTCATGACGATCTACCTGAGCAAGAACGTCGACGCCCCGCCGTACGTCATCGGCATCATCGTCGGCGGAAGCCAGCTCGGGTCGCTCACCGCCGGATTCTTCAGCGGGGTGCTCGCCGACCGGGTCGGGAAGCGACGGGTCCTCCTCATCGGGCTCTTCGGGAGCGCCCTGGTGTTCCTGCTCTTCTGGACGGTGGCGACCTGGTTCCGGGGCGCCGCGCTGTTCCCCGTCGCGTTCGGCCTGCTGAACGCCTGTTACGGAGTCATGTCGGCGTTCTTCTGGCCGGTCACCCAGGTGCTGATGGCCGACAGCCTCCCCAAGGAGCGCCGGCCCGCGGTGTTCCGGCACCGCTACGTGGTGACCAATTTCGCCGTCGGCATCGGACCGCCGGCCGGGGCCTTCCTCGGTGTCGCGTCCGCCCGGGCGGCCTTCGTCATCTCGGGCTGCTCCTACCTCGTCTTCGCCCTCGCCTTCTGGTGGCTCACCCGGGGAACCGGCTTCGGTGCCTCGGACCGGGCGGCGGAGCGGCGCAGTTTCACCGGGGCGATCAAGGTGCTCGGCTCCGACCGGGTGTTCCGGGGACTGACGGTCTCGATGATCCTGTTCACCCTGGCCTACTGCCAGATCGACTCGAACCTCTCGGCGATCGTCAACAGGGGCTTCTCCGACGGAGTGCGCTTCTTCTCCGTCCTCCTGACGGTGAACGCCGTCGCCGTCATCGCCCTGCAGCCGCCGGCCACCATGATCGCCAAACGGATCGGTCCCCGCCGCACGCTGCTTCTCGGCAACGCCGTGTTCACGGTCGTCTGCCTGCTCTTCTCGCTCGTGGAGTTCAGCAAGACCGGTCTCGTCGTCCTCATCGTGCTGGTCAGCGCGGCCGAGGTTCTGGTGGTCCCCACGGTCAGCGTGGTGGTCGACGAACTGGCACCACCCACCATGCGCGCCACCTACTTCGGCGCCGCGACCCTGCGCAACCTCGGCCTCGGGGCGGGCCCTGCCGCGGGCGGCCTGGTGCTCGCCTCCTTCGACCGGGGGCTGCTCTTCGTCTTCATGGGCTTGTGCGGCGCGGCCGCCTGGGCCGTCGTCCACTTCACCCTCAGGGAGAACTCCGATGCGGATACTGGTCCTTCACCAGAATCTGTTTGACAGGCTCGGCTACGAGCAGGCCATCGACCACACGGCGCACGACGTCACCTACGCCGGGACCCAGGACTACCTCGACAACATCCCCGGGCACATCCGGTGCCGGACGTTCGCCTGGGACCCGGCGCTTCCGGTCGCGGACCAGCTGCGCCCGATGCTGGCGGAGTCGGACCCGTACGACCGGATCATCGCCCGCCACGAGCTGCTGATCACCCCGGCCGCCGAGCTGCGGGCCGAGTTCGGCGTCCCGGGCATGGGGCCCGGGACGGCCCGCAACTTCCGCGACAAGGTCGCGATGAAGCACACGCTGGCCGAAGCCGGCGTCCGGGTGCCGCGCTACCTGGCGCTCGACGCCCCGAACACCCTGAACACCCTCGACTCCCTCGGCACCGCCGACGGCGGCCCGGCGCTCTGGCAGGGCCCGACCATCGTGAAGCCGCGCGACGAGGGCGGCAGCCAGGGCGTGCGGCTCTTCGCGACCCTCGCGGAGGCCACCGCGCACGTCCGTGCCCAGAGCGGTCAGAGCGACGAGTTCGCCACCCGCTACGAGTTGGAGGAGTACGTGGAGGGGCCGATCTGCCACATCGACGGCTTCCTCTTCGAGGGCGAGGCCGTCGTGGTGCAGCCGTCCCGGTACGTGGGGACGCCGCTGCGCTTCGAGAACGGCGAACCGCTCGGCTCGGTCCAGTTCGACGACCCGGAACTGGCCGAGTGGACGGTCCGGTGCGTACGCGCCCTGGGCGGCGAGACGCTCACCTTCCATCTCGAAGCGATCATGACCGAGGACGGGCCGGTCTTCATGGAGGTGGCGGCGCGCTGCGGCGGCGGGCACATCGTGGGCGCCACCGAACTGCGTACCGGCGCCAACCTGCACCGCCTGGACATGGCGTCGGACATCGAGGGCGCGCTGGCCACCCGGTTCGTCGGTCCGGCGGCCGCCGGACCGAGCCACGGCTTCTTCCTCTTCCCCGGCCATGTGCACCGCGGGGCCGAGGTCACCGTGGAGGTCGCCGACGGACTGCTCGACGACCCGATGGTGCTGAGTCACCGGATGACGGCCGTCGGCGTCCGGACGCCCCGCAAGCACTCCTACCGGCCCGAGAACCTCCCGCTCTCCGGAGTCGTGGCGCACACCGACCCGGCGGAGATGGAGCGCTGGATGCTCCGGCTCTTCGCGGGCACGACCGTCACCGGCCGCTTCGAGGCGTACGACGCGACGGGGTGCGCACCCGACGACCACGCGCTGGCCCACCGGCTCGCCGAGGAGGCCGGTGCCCTTCTCCTCGGGCTGCGCACCGAGGAGAACTTCGGCGACCCCCGCGCGCTCAAGGACCTCGGAGACCTGCGCTCGCACGAGTTCCTCGCCGCGGAACTGGCCCGGCACCGGCCGCAGGACGCCGTGCTCTCCGAAGAAGGTGTCGCCGACCCGGCGCGCCTGGCCGCGGAACGGGTGTGGATCGTCGACCCGCTGGACGGCACCCGGGAGTTCTCCGAGACGGGCCGCACCGACTGGGCCGTCCACGTGGCCCTGTGGGCGGAGGGCCGTCTCGTGGCGGGAGCCGTCGCGCTCCCGGCCCTCGGCATCACCCACTCCACGGCCGACGGGGGTGTGGCACCGCCGGACGCGGCCCGCACGCGGGGAATCCTCGGCAGCCGCTCCCGGCCGCCCGCCTTCCTCGCGAAGGTCGCCGACCGGGTCGGCTCGGAACTGATCGGCATGGGATCGGCCGGCGCCAAGACCGCCGCGGTGGTCCGCGGCGAGGCGCGGGCGTACATCCACGCCGGAGGCCAGTACGAGTGGGACTCGGCGGCCCCCGCGGCCGTGGCGCTCGCCGCCGGGCTGCACGTCTCCCGCCTGGACGGCACCCCGCTGCGCTACAACCGGGCCGACCCCTACCTGCCCGACCTGCTGGTCTGCCAGGTCGCCGACGCCCCGGCGCTGCTCGAGGCGATCCGGCTGGAGGAGCCGGGAACGCGGGAGCCGGAGGAGGCGCGGTGAACCGGAGCGGGACCGCCGCCACCGCGGCTCCGGGCGGATCCACGGTCGCCGGACCGGTCTCCCGACCGCCGCTCACCGAGAAGGGACGGGTGTGACCACCGTGACGCACACCCCCGTGAACGGTCTCACGCACCTCGACGCCCTGGAGGCGGAGTCGGTGCACATCTTCCGTGAGGTGGCGGGAGAGTTCGAGCGCCCGGTCGTCCTCTTCTCGGGCGGCAAGGACTCCATCGTGATGCTGCACCTGGCGCTGAAGGCCTTCTGGCCGGCACCGGTGCCGTTCGCCCTGCTGCACGTCGACACCGGGCACAACTTCCCCGAGGTCATCGCGTACCGCGACCGGGTGGTGGCGGAGCACGGACTGACCCTGCACGTGGCACACGTGCAGGAGTACATCGACGACGGGCGGCTGACCGAACGGCCCGACGGCCTCCGCAACCCGTTGCAGACCGTGCCGCTCCTCGACGCCATCGGGAACAACCGCTTCGACGCGGTGTTCGGCGGCGGGCGGCGCGACGAGGAGAAGGCCCGGGCCAAGGAGCGGGTGTTCTCGATGCGCGACGAGTTCGGCGGCTGGGACCCGCGCCGCCAGCGCCCCGAACTGTGGCGGCTCTACAACGGCCGCCACACGGCGGGCGAACACGTCAGGGTCTTCCCGCTCTCCAACTGGACCGAGCTCGACGTCTGGCAGTACATCGAGCGCGAGAAGACGGAGCTCCCGGGCATCTACTTCGCCCACGAGCGCGAGGTGTTCGCCCGCGACGGCATGTGGCTGACCCCCGGGGCCTGGGGCGGCCCCGCCCGGACCGAGACCACGGAGCGCCGGCTGGTCCGCTACCGCACGGTCGGCGACATGTCCTGCACCGGCGCCGTCGACTCCGAGGCGGCCACCGTCGCCGAGGTGATCACCGAGATCGCCGCCTCCCGCCTCACCGAACGAGGCGCCACCCGCGCCGACGACAAGGTCAGCGAGGCGGCGATGGAAGACCGCAAGCGCGAGGGGTACTTCTGAATGTCCACCACCACACCGCGGCGACCGGTGGAAACCACGCTGCTGCGCTTCGCGACCGCCGGATCGGTCGACGACGGGAAATCCACCCTGGTGGGACGGCTCCTGCACGACTCCAAGTCGGTCTTCACCGACCAGCTGGAAGCCGTCGACGCGGCCTCCCGACGGCGCGGTCAGGATGCGCCCGACCTGGCGCTGCTCACCGACGGCCTGCGCGCCGAGCGCGAGCAGGGCATCACCATCGACGTGGCCCACCGGTACTTCGCCACGCCCCGGCGCCGGTTCATCCTGGCCGATACCCCGGGGCACGTGCAGTACACCCGGAACATGGTGACCGGCGCCTCCACCGCCGACCTCGCCGTCGTCCTCGTCGACGCCCGCAACGGCGTGGTCGCGCAGACCCGCCGGCACGCCGCCGTCGCGGCCCTCCTGCGCGTCCCGCACATGGTGCTCGCCGTCAACAAGATGGACCTGGTCGGCTACGACGAGTCCGTCTTCGCCTCCGTCGAGGCGGAGTTCACCGCGTACGCCGAAAGGCTCGGGGTCCGCGCGATCGTCGCGGTGCCGATGTCCGCGCTGGCCGGCGACAACGTGGTGGAGCCGTCCGCGCACATGGACTGGTACGCGGGCCCGACTCTGCTGGAGCACCTGGAGACCGTCCGGACCGACGGGGACCCGGCCGACGACCCGGCCAGGTTCCCGGTGCAGTACGTGATCCGCCCGCAGCAGGGCGCGTACCTCGACTACCGCGGCTACGCGGGCCAGTTGGCGTCCGGAGTGCTGCGGGTGGGCGACGGGGTGACCGTACTGCCGTCCGGTCTGAGCGCCACCGTCGCGGGCGTCGACGTCCTGGGCACCGCCTCGGACGCCGCACGGGCCGGACAGTCGGTCACCCTGCGCCTGGCCGAGGACCTGGACATCTCGCGGGGCGACCTCATCGTGGCCGGGGCGCCGCCACGGCTCGGCCAGGACGTCGACGCGACCGTGTGTCACCTCCACGAGAAGCCGCTGCGGGCGGGGGACAGGGTGCTGGTCAAGCACACCACGCGCACGGTGCGCGCGGTGGTCAGGGAGATCCCGCACCGGATCGACATCGACACCCTCGACCGGTGCCCCGGCGACGACGGCCTGCACGTGAACGACCTGGGCCGGGTGCTGCTGCGCACCGCCGAACCACTGGCCCTGGACGACTACCGCGACAACAGGACCACGGGCTCCTTCCTGCTGATCGATCCGGCCGACGGGACGACGCGCGGCGCGGGCATGGCCGGACCCTTCATCGAAAGCGAGGCTCGCCGTGCCTGACATCGATCTCTTCAGACTGCTCGTCTCCCTGCTGGTACTGCTGGTGGCCGCCCACTTCATGGGACGGCTCTTCGGCCGGCTGCGCCAGCCCCCCGTGATCGGCGAGATCCTCGGCGGTCTCCTCTTCGGGCCCTCGCTGTTCGGGCTGATCACCCCCGAGGCGCAGGCCTGGCTGTTCCCGAAGACCGGACCGGCCTCGGCCGGGCTGACCCTCGTCTACCAACTCGGCACGCTGCTGCTGATGTTCCTCGCCGGCATCCAGATGCGGACGGTCTTCTCCCGGCAGGACAGCCGGGCGGTGGGGCTCATCGCCGTGGTCGGCATGGTGATCCCGTTCGGCTTCGGGCTGCTCCTGGTCCAGGTGGTCGACCTGTCCGGCGCGATGGGACCGGCGGCCGACAAGACCGCGCTGACCCTGGTCATCGCCTGCGCCGTGGCCATCACCAGCATCCCGGTGATCTCCCGGATCATGCTCGACCTCGGCATCACCGACACGGCCTTCGCCCGGGTGGTGCTCTCCGTCGCGGTCCTGGAGGACGTCGTCCTGAACGTGGTCATCGCGGTGGCGCTCGGCATGGTCAACAGCGGCAAGCACGACACGTTCGGGGCCGCTTCGCTGCTCGGCGTCGGCTCCGGATACGGGGCCGCCGCCTACCACGCACTGGTCTCGCTCGCCTTCTTCGGCGTGGTGGCTGCCGTGAGCATCCTCGTACGGCGGCTCCTCGCCCGGAGACCGCGGGCCGCCGGCGACGACCGCCCCACGAGCCGGGTGGCGGTCCGCCTCGCCATGGTCCTCGCCGCCGCGGGGGGCTGCCTCTTCCTCGGGATCACCCCCATGTACGGAGCGTTCGTCGTCGGGCTGATGACGGGCTGGGGACGTCCCCCGAAAGCAGCGGGGGACGAGCCGGAGAAGGCCATCCAGGGCTTCGCGACCGGGTTCTTCATTCCGGTGTACTTCGCCGTCGTCGGCCTGAAACTCGACCTCGTCCACTCCTTCGCCCCCCTGTACACGCTGCTGTTCATCGCCTTCGCCTGTGTGGTCAAGGCCGCCAGCGTGTACGCGGGTGCGCGCTGGGCGGGCCGCGCGCCCACCGACTCGGTGAACCTCGCCGTGGCGATGAACGCGCGCGGCGGACCGGGCATCGTGCTGGCGACGCTGTCGTACGACGCGGGCATCGTGAACGCGACCCTCTTCACCACGCTGGTGCTCACCGCGATCGTCACCTCGCTGATGGCCGGCACCTGGCTGGAGAGCGCCATCAAGCGGGGGCTGCTGCTCCGCGCCGACCCTCCCGTCCCATCCGTCGGCGCGAGGCGCCCCGACCCGGTCGAAGCGGGTGCCGTATGACCGCCCTTCCCTTCTGCACCTGCCTGCCGGGAGCCACCCTCTGGCTCGACGGTGTCGGTGAGGCCACCGTCGGCGAACTCACCCGACGGCTGCTCGACGGCCACCGCCGCCGCGTGGAGGTGCTCACCCCCACGACCGCGGCCGTTCCCGGCGAGACTCCGAAGGCCGCCGCCGAACGGATCGGCCTGGTGGCCGAGATCCTCGCCCGCCACGGAATCCTCGCCCTGGTCGTGGCCCCCGCCGGGCAGCCGGCGGACCGGGAGCACGTCAGGGCCCGCCATCTGCGGGCGGGCACCACGTTCCTGGAGACACCCGCGGCCGGGCCGGACGCCCCGGCACCGTCCGCCGACGCGCTCCTCGCTCTGCTGACCGAGCACGCTCTGGTCCGGACCGACTGACCGTCCCGCGCTCCGACGCGGTTCTCACCCCAGGGAGTTGTCACCATGTTCGAAGACATCGCCATCGACTGCGCCGGGCTCTCCCCGGCGGAGATCGAGACGGCCACCGTCACCTCGGTGGCCGACCACCGGCTCGCCTACCTGCGGAACTTCCCGCTCGACGTCGAGCAGTACACCGGACTCCTGGAGCACCTCGGCGAGCTGTGCCCGAACTACGCCGCCGGATCGACCAAGGCGGCGTACGGGCTGCATCCGGCGATCAACACCGTACGGTGCCGTGCGCCGCAGTCCGAGGGCGCCGAGCGGGTCCAGGAGAAGGCCGGTTCGCTGCCGATGCACTCCGGCCGGTCCTTCGCCCGGCGCCGCCCGCTGCACCTGGCCATGCTGATGGCCGACCCGGGCTGGCAGGACTTCGGGGCCGGCCACAACGGCGAGTCGCTGATCGTGCGGTGGGGCGACGTGCTCGCCGAGCTGCGCGTGCGCTTCCCCCGGCACTGGGCCGAGGACCTGCGGCTGCTCACCGGGCACGCCATGAGCTTCCCCGCGTCGCACCTGGACGAGGACCCCTCCGAGCTGCCCTTCCTCTACGTACCGGGCACCCCGCGCCGCACCGCTGTCCCGGACGACGTCGCGGCCCGCCTGCCCCAGGACATCGGCCGGCTGCGGAAGGCCGCCGAGTCGGTCAAGGGCGGCGAGCGCTGGTTCGAGGCGGTCACCCGCTTCCAGGAGACCGCCAACGACCCCGCGGTCCAGCGGGTGTACGTCATGGCGGCCGGCGACGTCGTGGTCCTGGACAACGACCGCTACGGGCACGGCCGGCAGGAGGTGGTGGCCGCGCGCACGGACGCCGACGGAGTCCAGTCGGTGAATCCGCGGACCATCTGGAGCGTCAACATCCAGTAGCCGCGGCCCTCTCGACCTCGACCCATCACATCTTCTCAACGGAACGGGACATGAGCAGAGTCATCGCGAGTTGTACGCGTGGAGCGCAGGCGCTCCCGGAGCGGCTTACCTCCGTCGAAGGCACCGGCCGGGCGGGCGATCTGGTCATCGCCCGCGTCGTGCGGGTCGGCGCCTACAAGGCGGTGGAGAACATCCACGGGCGGGACGTCCGCATCCGCGTCGGGGACGAACTCGTCGGCGTGCTGGGCGACCGCCACTCCACCACGTCGATCTACGGCGGTCTGCCGGAGAGCGGCCTCCCCGTCCGGGCGGGAGCGCCGGCCGACCTGATGGCGGTCGGGGGCGTCATCGGCATCGCCGCGTCCTCCCCGGCCTCCCTCGGCACGGCCACCGCCCTGGAGCTGGTCGGGCTCGCCGCCGACGCGGACGGCCGGGTGGTGCGCCTGGAGAGGCGCTCCGCGCCCACGGTGACCGGCATCCCCGTGGTGTTCGTCGGAGGCACCGCCGCCGAGGTGGGCAAGACCACCTTCGCCGCCGCCCTGGTCAACCACCTGGCCACCCGGCACGGCATGCGGGTGGGCGTCACCAAGCTGGCGGGTACCGGCCGGCTGCGCGACCTGCTCACCCTCGCGGACGCCGGCGCGCACTGCGCGGCGGACTTCGTCGACGCGGGTCTGGCCACCACCTACGGGCACTCGGCCGAGGCGGTGGTGGGCGCCGCCCGCCACCTCGTGGGCCGACTGGCCGAGGAGGGTGCGGAGCTGGTCGTCGCCGAGCTCGGCGGCGACCTGTGGGGCGCGGGGATTCCGGACATCCTGCGCGACGCCGGTCTGGTCGACGCGGCCCGCGCCCTGGTCCTCGTACCCTCCGACACGATGGCCTCGCTCGGCGCGGACACCTGGCTGACCCAGAACGGCATCACCATCCCACCGGTGCACGGCGTACCGCACCGCAACGTGATGGCCGCCCGGGAGCGGGTGGGGCGGGGCATGGGCGTCCAGCTCGTCGACCCGCACGACGAACAGGACATGGAGCGCCTGGTCCGCGAAGTGCTGCTGCCCGTACCGGCCGAAGCGGGCGCCCGATGAGCGACACCGGTTCCCACCTGGTCCTGCTGCTCGGAGCCGGAGGCATCTCCCCGGACACCGCGCTGCGGGCGGCGGTGGGGGTCACCTCCGAGCTCAGCGTGGTCTGGTACGGGAGCGCTCCCGCCGGTGCCGCCGTCGACCGGCTCCGCGCGCAGTGGAGCGAGTCCTTCGACGGCGAGTGGCTGACCACCGGTGATCACCTGGCCGTCCCCGGCCTGCTGGTGGACCTCGACCGCCGCCGGCCGGTCCACGGGGTCGCCACCTTCGGTGAGCCGCTCATCGTGGTGCAGGCGGAGGCGCAGCAGCGCCTCGGCCTGCCCGGCAACCCGCCGGAGACGGTCCGGACCGCCCAGTCGAAGCTCGCCCAGCGGCGCCGGCTGCGGTCGGCCGGTGTCGAGACGGTCCGCTTCCACGCGATCGCGGACGAGTCGGACGTACCGGCGGCGGTCGCCGAGGTGGGGTTCCCCGCCGTCCTCAAGCCGGTGCACGGGGCCGCCAGCTTCCTGGTGAGCAAGGTCCACGACGAGGAGGAGCTGCGGGACCGGCTGGACGAGGCCCTCGCGGCCTACCGGACGTCCCCGCTGTTCGACCCCGAGCCCCTGTTCGTCCTGGAGCAGCTCCTGGTCGGCGACGAGTGGTACGGGCGCACCGGCTTCGGCGACTACGTCAGCGTCGAATCGCTGGTCGAGGACGGCCGCGTCAGGCACGTGGGGATCACCGACAAGCTTCCGCTGCACGGGTTCGTGGAGACCGGCGGCGTGGTGCCCACCTCCCTGCCCGCGGACCGGCAGAGCGAGGTGCTCGAACACGCGGGCCGGATCATCGAGGCCCTGGGCATCCGCTGGGGCGCCACCCACCTGGAACTCAAGCTCACCCCGGACGGGCCGGCCTGCATCGAGCTCAACGCACGGCTGGGCGGCCCGATGGGCCACCTGCTCCGGGCGAGCAGCGGGACGGACGTCGAGGCGGACGTCATGCGCCTCGCGCTCGGCCGCCCCGCGGAGGGCGACTACCGAAGCGTCCGGTACGCGCTGAACCGCGCGGTCCCGCCACCCGCGCGGGCGGTGAAACTGGTGCGCCAGACGCCCCGCGAGGAGCTGCTCGCCGCCTTCCCGGAGCTGGTGTTCTGCAAGACGCGTTTCGCTCCCGGTGCCGAGCTGCATCCCGATCGGCCCTACAACGTCCTGACGTTCCTGGTGACCGGTGACGACGTGCGGTCCTGCCTGGCCGCCGCGGAACGGGTGACGGCCGCCTACCGGGCCGAGTTCGTGGCGCTCGACGACGGCGCCGCTGTCCCCTTCACCGCCTCGATCCACTGACCCGATCCGACGGAAGGCCAACATGCACACCACCACCGTGGGCTCCACCACCGCCCGCGACCTGCTGCACAGCCTGGTGGACCACGGGTACACCCTCGCCACGGGTGTTCCGTGCAGCCTGCTCAACGGCGCGTTCCGGCTTCTCGAGGAGCCGGGCGACGACGCCCGGCTCGCCGGTCTCCGCTACGTGCCCGCGCCGCGTGAGGACAGTGCCGTCGGCATCGCCTCCGGAGCGGTCGTCGCGGGCGAGCGGGCCGTGGTCCTCATGCAGAACTCCGGCCTCGGCTACTGCCTGAACGTCATCACCTCGTTCAACCTCATCTACGACGTACCGGTGCTGCTGATCGTCAGCTGGCGGGGCCACGACGGCAACGACGCCGTCGAGCACGACGTGATCGGCGCCGAACTGCTGCGGCTGCTCGACCTGTTCCGGCTGCCCCACACCGTCCTCGACCCCGCGGACCCGGCCGGTTCCGTCTCCACCGCGATCGACCAGATGGACAAGGAGCAGCGCTGCGGCGTGCTCATCGTCCGGGAAGGCATCTGATGCCCGCACCGCTGCTCGCCCCTGCCTTCGAGCTGAGTCTCTCCGAGGTGGTCCGGGAGATGCTCGTCCGTCACCCGGACGCTCTGATCGTCTCCACCTGCGGGTTCACCAGCCGCGAGCTGTTCAACGCGGCGGACCGGCCGGAGAACTTCTACCTGGTGGGATCGATGGGCATGTCGGCGCCGGTCGCTCTCGGCCTCGCGCTGGCCCGCCCGGAACGCACCGTGATCGCCCTGGACGGCGACGGTTCGCTGCTGATGAACCTCAGCGTGCTTCCGCTGGTGGCCGCCTCCGGTACCCGGCTGCTGCACGTGGTCGTGGACAACGGCATGCACGAGAGCACCGGGGGGCAGTCCACCGTGCAGCGCTCCGACTTCGTCGCGCTGGCACTGGCGGCGGGTTACCGCAGCGCCGTCCGCGTCGAGACGGCCGCCGAACTCCGTGCGGCCGAACTGACCGAAGGTCCCGCCCTGTTGCACGCGCTCACCGGTCCGCGTACGGACGGCCCCGGCCGCCGGGTGACGCACACGCCGCAGGAGATCGTCGAGCGGGTGCGTACGGCGGCGAACCGGCCGGTCAACTGACTCCCCGCTTTCCCGGGCCACTTCACGCCCCGGCCCACCAGCTCATACTCCAACCCGTCACTTTCCCGAGGAGAACCTCCATGTCCAAGACCCGTGTTCTGCGTGACGCGCTCAACGGTTCCACCATCGCCCGCTTCATGGGCGCCCACAGCGCGCTGACCGCGAAGCTCGGCGAGGAAGCCGGCTTCGAGGCGATCTGGGCGAGCGGCCTGGAGATCTCGGCGGCCCGCGCCCTGCCGGACGCCAACATCCTGTCCATGGCGGAGTGCCTGGAAGCCGCCGCCGAGATAGCCGGCGCGGTGGACGTCCCGGTGCTGGCCGACTGCGACTCCGGCTTCGGCGGTGTCGGCAACGTCGCTCACATGGTGCGCTCCTACGAGGCCCGGGGCCTCGCCGGCGTCTGCATCGAGGACAAGCAGTTCCCCAAGATGAACAGCTTCGTCGAGGGCAACCAGGACCTGGCCCCGATCGGTGACTTCGCGGCGAAGATCACCGCGGCGAAGGAAGCCCGCACCGACGAGGACTTCGTGGTGGTGGCCCGGATCGAGGCCTTCATCGCGGGTGCCGGACTGGAGGAGGCGCTGCGCCGCGCGGCCGTCTACGAGGCGGCCGGCGCCGACGCGCTGCTGATCCACTCCAAGATCGCCAACGCCGACGAGGTGTACGCCTTCCGCGACGCCTACCGGGGCGTGCTGCCCGTCATCGTCGTGCCCACCACCTACCCGCAGGTCACCGCGACCGAGCTGGGCGAGCACGGCTTCGGTGGAGTGATCTACGCCAACCAGGGTCTGCGCGCGTCCATCAGCGCGATGCGCGACGTCCTCGCGCAGATCAGCGAAGCCGGTACGACCTACGCGGTGGAGGGTTCCATCGCCTCGCTGAAGGACGTCTTCGCCCTCCAGAACGTGGACGAGCTGCTCTCCCGCCAGAAGCGGCACGACGAGCTGACCGCCACGTACTCCGCCATCGGCTGAGTCGGACCCCCTCAGGGAAGGATCATGATGGAGTCTCGCCGAACCGACGGTGGCCGGACCGTCGTCGACGTACGCAATCTCGTCGCGGACCGGTGGTGCGACGCCGAGTCGGGCCGCGTGCAGGAGAACCGCAGCCCCGGTGACCTCGCGGACGTCGTCAGCCGGAGTCCGGAATCCGGCGACGCCGACGTGCGGGCGGCCATCACGGCCGCCGCCGGTGCGCTGCCGGCCTGGCGGGCGCTCGGCTCCGTCCGGCGCGGCGAGACGGTGATGAGGGCCGCCCGCCTCGTCGCCGAGCGCAGGGAGCGGTTCGCCGAGGCGATCACCCGCGAGCAGGGCAAGCTCCTGCGGGAGGCGCTCGGCGAGGTGGACCGCACGGTCGCGCTCCTCGAATACACGGCCGCGGAGGGGCGTCGGCTCGGCGGCGCCACCCTCCCCGCCGACGACCCGCGCACGCTGGCGCTGACCCGGCGGGTCCCCATCGGGGTCGTCGGCCTGGTCACGCCCTGGAACTTCCCGCTGGCGATCCCGGCGTGGAAGATCGCCCCCGCGCTGGTCTCGGGGTGCACCGCCGTTCTCAAGCCCTCCCCCCTCACTCCGCTCACGGCGGCACTCCTCGTGGAGTGCTTCGAGGCCGCCGGGGCGGTGGGAGGGGTGCTCAACCTGGTGCACGGCGGGCGCGAGGTGGGAGAGGCGCTGGTGAAGGACCCCGCCGTGGCCGGTATCTCGTTCACCGGCTCGGTGGAGGTGGGGCGGGCCATCCACACCGCCGGCGCACCCCGGTTCCTGCGCACCCAGCTGGAGATGGGGGGCAAGAACGCCGCGCTGGTGCTCGCCGACGCCGATCTCGACCTCGCGGCCGACGCGATCGTGGCCGGCGCGTTCGGGCAGGCCGGGCAGCGTTGCTCCGCCACCAGCCGAGTCGTGGTGGACCGCGCCGTCCGGGAGGGACTGGTGCGCCGGCTCGTGGAGCGTGCGGCCGCCCTGCGGGTGGGCAACGGCCTCGACGCGGAGGCCCGGCTCGGGCCGGTGGTCAGCGCCGACCGGCTGCTGGCCTGCCTGGAGGGGACCCGTCAGGCTCTGGCGGACGGCGCCGTGGCGGTGACCGGCGGCGGGCGGCTGACCGAGGGCGTACCGGACGGCTACTACATGGCCCCGACGGTCTTGGACGGCGTGCGGCCGGAGAGCCGCATCGCCCAGGAGGAGATCTTCGGTCCGGTGCTCTCGGTGATCGAGTGCGAGGGCCTCGACGACGGCCTGCGGATCGTGAACTCCGTGCGGTACGGCATGGCGGCGGCGGTCTTCACCAGCGACACCTCACTGGCCCTGGAGGCCTTGGACCGCATCGACGCGGGGATGCTCCACGTCAACCGGCCGGGCGTCGGGGCGTATCCGCACATGCCCCACATCGGCGCCAAGGAGTCCCAGTACGGCCCGGCGGAGTGCTCGCCCCAGGTGTGGGACTTCTACACGGAGTGGCGCACGGCCTGCATCGCCTACTGATCCGCGGCCTCGCATCGCCCACTGATCCGCCGGTCACCGCTCTGCCGGGCGCGCGTGGACCGTGCCCGGCGGGCGCGGTGCCCCCGTGACGCACAACACCCCTCTGACCGTGTTTCCACGGTCAGAGGGGTGTTTTCGGCGGTAGCGGAGGGATTTGAACCCTCGGTGAGTT
Organism: Streptomyces sp. NBC_00247; assembly: GCF_036188265.1. Taxonomy (NCBI): domain Bacteria; kingdom Bacillati; phylum Actinomycetota; class Actinomycetes; order Kitasatosporales; family Streptomycetaceae; genus Streptomyces; species Streptomyces sp. NBC_00247. The sequence continues at coordinate 3,586,194 of NZ_CP108093.1, forward strand.
TCCCCACACTCGCTTTCGAGGCGAGCTCCTTCGGCCGCTCGGACACGCTACCGAGAGAGAGCTTAGACCATCGTGGCCCGGGATCAGAAATCAGATCGCTGCAGCGCCCGGAAGAACGCCGTGAGCTGCGCCGAACACTCCTCCTCCAGGACCCCGTGGATCACCTCGGGGCGGTGGTTGAGGCGCCGGTCGCGCACCACGTCGAAGAGCGAGCCGGCGGCCCCGGCCTTCTCGTCGCGCGCGCCGTAGACGACCCGGTCCACGCGCGACTGCACCAGCGCGCCCGCACACATCGTGCAGGGCTCCAGGGTGACCACCAGCGTGCAACCGGTGAGCCGCCACCTCCCGAGGGCGGCGGCGGCTCCACGGACGGCGAGGATCTCGGCGTGCGCGGTCGGATCACCGGTCGCCTCGCGCTCGTTGCGGCCCGTGGCGATCGTCGATCCGTCCGGTCCCAGGACCACGGCACCGACCGGAACATCACCGGCCAGCGCCGCCTGCGCCGCCTCGTCCAGGGCGTGGCGCATCGGGGCCCGCCACGGGTCCCGTACGGGATCGGTGGCGAAGGACGCGAGAAGAGGGGTGGGGGAGGACGGGGGCGGGGGTTCTTCGGGGGGGCGCGCGGTCACCCGCGGACCTTAGCGGACGCTCTCCAGCACTTCGTCCGCTCCCAGCGCGTCGGCGATCTCCGTCAGCGCGTCGGTCCGCAGCGTCAGCAGCGCCCGCTCGGAGAGGCCGAGGTCGGCGAGGATCGAGGCGTCCCCGATCGGCCCGACGGGCACGGCCTCGGGGTCGTCGTCCTGGTCGGCGGCCCCGGCGGGCGGGGCGGTCGCGCCGTTCTCGTGGCCGAACTCCGGATCGTCGTCCTCGGTACCGTCGAGGCCGACGAGTTCCTCCAGAGCGGCGATCTCGTCCTCGGCCCCAGGTTCGCGGCCGAGCAGTTCGTCGGTGAGCAGGATCTCCCCGTACGAGGACCGGGCGGCGGCGGACGCGTCCGAGACGTAGATACGCGGGTCCTCCTCACCGTCCACGCGGACGACGCCGAACCACGCGTCCTCCTGCTCGATGTAGACGAGGACCGTGTCCTCGTCCACCGAGGCGTCCCGGGCCAGGTCCGTCAGATCGGACAGGGCCTCCACATCGTCGAGCTCCGTATCGCTCGCTTTCCACCCGTCTTCGGTGCGCGCGAGCAGTGCGGCGAAGTACACCGTGACACTCCCACTGGTCAGAGGTGAATCGGTCCGACGGGAGGGCAGACGATTGTCCGACTGCGCTGAGCCCCGCCCAATCGGCATCGTGGCAGAAACATCGGCCGAGCGAGACCTCTTCGGACGTTGCGTCGGCCATCAGTTCCCGGAAGGCCCGGTCGGCGGAAGCCGCTCCGGAGCACTCGGGCAGGGACGAACGCGCCCGTCGGAGCCCCTGTCACCAGCGGAAGGTGCGCATCCGCATCTGTTGGCGCATACGGGCCGCGCGGGCCCGGCGCGGCTGGACGCGGTCCCGCAGCTGCTTCGCTTCGTGCAGCTCGCGGAGGAACTGCGCCCGGCGACGGCGGCGGGACGCGTCACTCTCCTGCGTGTGCTCCGTACCGGTCGGCGCGTCGCGCTCGCCCGGCACGTCGCGTGGTTCGATCCGTCCCCGCGTCGCGGGCTCGTCCCGCTTCCGCTCCCGGTCAGGCATCCGCACACCACCCCAAGGCTGGTCCGTATGCCTCACCTTCCCCCCGAACGAGTGGATGATGCCAGTGCTGACGTACGGACGGATGCGGACGGCACCCGTCACCGCCGGGATCAAGCTCGTGGCGCGCGGGAGGCCGTTAGGGTTGACGGCATGCGGATCCACGTCGTCGACCACCCTCTGGTGGCGCACAAACTCACCACCCTGCGCGACAAGCGCACCGACTCCCCGACCTTCCGCCGGCTCGCCGACGAGCTGGTCACCCTGCTCGCCTACGAGGCGACGCGGGACGTGCGTACCGAGCTGGTCGACATCGAGACCCCGGTCTCGCGGACGGCGGGCGTGAAGCTCTCGTACCCCCGGCCCCTCGTCGTACCGATCCTGCGCGCCGGTCTCGGCATGCTGGACGGCATGGTGCGGCTGCTGCCGACGGCGGAGGTCGGCTTCCTCGGCATGATCCGCAACGAGGAGACGCTCCAGGCGGAGACGTACGCGACCCGGATGCCGGAGGACCTCTCCGGCCGTCAGGTCTACGTCCTCGACCCGATGCTGGCGACCGGCGGGACGCTCGTCGCCGCGATCCGCGAGCTCATCAAGCGGGGCGCCGACGACGTCACCGCCGTCGTGCTGCTCGCGGCTCCGGAAGGCGTCGAGGTCATGGAGCGCGAGCTGGCGGGCGCCCCCGTCACCGTCGTCACCGCCTCGGTCGACGAGCGGCTCAACGAGCACGGCTACATCGTGCCGGGGCTGGGCGACGCGGGCGACCGGATGTACGGCACGGCCGGCTGAAGCGTGTTGCGATAGCCCCGCCCGTCCGGCGACCGGGCGGACGGCGCCGCTTTTCGACACGCGCCCTGGAAGGGCCCTGGAAGGTTCCTCAAGGACATGCGCGACGGCCGGTCACAGGTGGGGTGACCGGCCGTCGTCGTGTCCGGGCGGGTGCGGAGCCGCGCCGGCGGCAGCACCCCGCCCGCGACTCAGCAGCCGGAGGGGGCGGGCGCCGGCTTCGTCAGCGCGGACATGGCCGCCGCGGCGGCCTGCGGGGTGGAGAACGCGGTGAACCGCGTGCCCAGGATCAGGTCCACCTCCGCGTTCTCGCGGGCCTCGGTCTTCCGGGCGGTGCCCGGCAGCTGGGTCTCGAGGACCGGGAACGCGCTGTCGGCGGCGGTCGGCGGACCGAGCAGCAAGCCGGTGCCGGGGACCTTCTTGTCGTACGCGGCAGGGGCGTTGCCCACCTCGCCGATGGTGAACCCGCGCTTCTTCAGCTCGTCGGCCGCGGACTTGGCGAGGCCGCTGCGCGGGGTCGCGTTGTAGACGTTGACCGTGATCCGGTTCGGCGCGGGCAGCGCCTGCACGGCCACTGCCTGCTTCGGTACGACCGCGCACTCCCGTTCGTGGCCGGCCGCCTGCGCCTTGGTGTCGCCGCCCGAGTAGACGTCGATGAGCTGCAGCGTGCCCCAGCCGGCCAGTCCGAGGGCCACGAGGGTGGCGGCGGCGGCGAGGGCGAGCCTGCGGCGGCGGCGAGGGCGGCGCATCCGGGGATAGGCGTTGCCCGTGATGCGGTACTTTCCGCCCATGCCGGGGGGAGTGAGCATGCTCATGTGCGCAGCGTAGTGCGGGCCGCCGATGATGCGTACTAAATGATCAACCGATGGCACCCGCATGCGCGGGAAAACACCCGAAAGGCCCGAGAACCCGGAGTCCGGGGCGCGGTGGTGGTAAGGAGGCGTCCGGAGCCGCGCGCGGGCGAGGTGCCGTCAGCCGAGTTCGAGCACGCGGGCGTGGAGCACCTGGCGCTGCTGGAGCGCGGCGCGGACGGCGCGGTGCAGCCCGTCCTCCAGGTAGAGATCGCCCTGCCACTTCACGACGTGCGCGAAGAGGTCGCCGTAGAAGGTGGAGTCCTCGGCGAGGAGCGTTTCGAGGTCCAGTTCGCCCTTGGTGGTCACGAGCTGGTCGAGGCGAACCGGACGCGGCGCGACGTCGGCCCACTGGCGGGTGCTTTCCCGGCCGTGGTCGGGGTATGGCCGCCCATTTCCGATGCGCTTGAAGATCACACGGAAAGCCTACCGGGGAACAACCACCGTGCGCAGCCGGGGAAGGGGGGCATGATGCCGGTCGAAAGAGAGCGAACCCCCTGAAAACGGAAGGGTGATCCGTCGCGGAAGCATGTGTGGGAGGGCGTACATCACGCCGACACCCCGGAAACGGGGGAGAGTTCGACCGGACTCGTCGACCGGTGGAGGGCCGGTGGGTGGTGTCGGGGTGAACGGGAGCGGTCCCGGGCCCCGGGAGCGGACAAGGGCGCGGAAACACGGTGCGCGCCCCCCGTCGTGGGGTACCCACCGGAGTCCGCGCGGGCGTTCCTCACGCTGCGTCACGACCGTGTCCGGTGCGCAGCCGTCCGCTTCCGTGCCGGTCCGTGCCGGCCGTCGCGGGGGCCGCGCCGGTGAGCGGGCGCAGATCCTGGGACCAGGTGCCGACCGCGTTCGCGATCACGTCGATGTTGGTCTCGAACGCGGCCCGGTCGATGTTGTCGAGGGTGTCGCAGGCCGCGTGGTAGCAGGGGTCGTACGCGACGCCCTCCTTGCCGCCGAACGTCCCTGCCTGGGTGGCGGACTTGATCCCCTCGGCCCCGGTGTCCGTACCACCCGCCGGGATGCCGGCCTCGATGAACGGACCGTAGTCGGACCGGCCGGTGAAGTCGGAACTCTCGTACGGGGTCTTCCGGCGGTCCAGGAACTCGGTGATCCCGCGCTCCAGTTGGGCGGAGCCGGCCGGTCCTGGGCCCGAGCCGGACGCCTCGGAATCGTCGCCGTCGAAGACGAACTGCACGCCGTTGGGGGAGGCGATCATGTCGAAGTTGAGGTAGAGGGCGATCTGTTGGCGCTGGGCGGCGGTCAGTGTGGCGACGTACGCGTCCGAGCCGACGAGCCCGTTCTCCTCGGCCGACCACCAGGCGAACCGGACGGCGTTCGCCGGGGTGCGGTGCGTCGCCGCGAGCCGCAGGGCGACTTCGAGGAGCCCGGCGGAGCCGGAGCCGTTGTCGTTGATGCCCGGCCCCTCGGAGACCGAGTCCAGGTGCGCGCCGAGCATCACGGTGTGCGCGGGGTCGCCGCCCGGGGCCTGGGCGACGACGTTGCGGGTGGTGCGCTTCTCCTGGCGCTCGCGGAGTTCGAGGGTGACGGTGACGCTGCCCTCGTCGAGCGCGGCGGCGAGCGCGTCGCCCTCGGTGCGGGAGACGCCACCGGTGGGGATGCGGACGGCCGCGGGGTCGCCGAGGGTGCCGGTGAGCTTGCCGTCCAGGTTGTTGGAGATCAGCGCTGCGGCCGCACCCGCCCCGGCCGCGGCCGTCTGCTTCTGGAGGAAGGAGCAGCCGCCCCGGGCGATCAGCGCGATCCGCCCGGTGACCCCGGTCTCCGCGTAGTCGGCGGCCTCGCAGCCGGTCGTGCCGTCCACCGGCACCCGGACCAGGTCGGCCGTCAGCCCGCCCTCCTCGGTCGACGCGGTGTACGTCATCGCCTCGACCTCGGCGTCCCGGGGCTCCGGGGTGACCACCGCCAGTTTCTCGGCGAGCGTCTCGGCGTACGTGAAGGGGAAGGACTCGTACCGGGCCTCGTAGCCGGCCCGGCGCAGCCGTTGGAGGACGTACGCGGCCGAGGCGTCGTGGCCCGCCGATCCGGCCGCCCGGTTTCCGCCCGCCGCGTCGGCCGCCTCCTGGAAACGACGCAGGTGCCGGTAGGCGCCGGTGGCGGAGGAGGCCTCGACGAGTTCCCGGGAGAGCTCGGCGGCCTCCCGGGCCGGGTCGGGGCCGGCGGAGGGCGGCGGGGCCGCCGCGCCCAGCAGCAGCGGGGGGAGCAGCGCGGCCGCGGCGACGAGCGGCAGCGCGCGGCGGCGGGCGGCGGCCCTCACCTCGCGGTCCGGGAGGTGGTGCTCCGTGCTGCCTTCTTGGAGGGTGCGGGCTTCCTCGCCGGTGCCGCCTTCTTCGCGGACGCTTCCTTCTTCGCCGCCGCGGCCGTCTTCGCTTCCGCCTTCGCCTGCTGCTTGAACGCGCGGACCTCGGCGAGCGACTCGGGGCCGGTGATGTCGGCGACCGAGCGGTGCCCGCCCTCTTCCCCGTACGCCCCCGCCGCCTCCCGCCACCCGGGCGGCCGGACGCCGAACCGTTTGCCCAGCAGGGCCAGGAAGATCTGCGCCTTCTGGGTGCCGAAGCCGGGAAGCGCGTTCAGCCGGGCCAGCAGCTCCGTACCGGAGGAGGCGCCGGCCCACACCGCGCCCGCGTCACCGTCGTACTCCGCCACCAGGAACCGGCACAGCTGCTGCACCCGCGTCGCCATGGAGCCGGGGTAGCGGTGCAGGGCCGGTTTGCCGGTGAAGAGCGCGGTGAACGCCTCGGGGGAGTGGGCGGCGATCTCCCGGGCGTCCAGGTCCTCCGCTCCCATCCGCAGGGCCAGCGAGTGCGGACCGGTGAAGGCCCACTCCATGGGGACCTGCTGGTCGAGCAGCATGCCGACCAGGGCGGCCAGCGGGCTGCGGGCCAGCAGCTCGTCCGCTTCCGGCCGCTGCGCGATCCGGAGGCCGGGGACGCCGTTCTCGCCGGACTCCCCGGCGTTCTTCCTGCTCGTGGTCATACTGCCGATGGTGGCGGCGGACACGGGCATCGGCGACTCCTGAGCCGGCCCTCGGCGCGGGCCGTCGGGTCACGCGGGTGCCAGGTCCTCCTCCGGCGCCTGACCGATCGGGCGGATCGCCACCGGCCGGTACGGGGCGCCCTCGGGCTGCGGACAGGCGACGACCCGGGCGGCGATCTCGGTGGCCCGCTCCAGGCCCGCGCAGTCCAGCACCCAGTACCCGGCGAGCAGCACCTGCGTCCGGTCGTACGGGGCGTCGGCGACGACCGGGGGTCCGCCGTTCGCGCTCGCCGTGACGAAGCGGGTCTCGTCGGGGGCGGTGAGGCCGTCGCAGTAGAGCATCTCGCCCGAGGCCTCCAGGTCCTTGTTGAGGGCTTCCATGTGCGCGAACATCGCCTTCTGGTCCTGTTCGCTCCACGCCGGGCCGCCCTCGGCGGACCCCCTGCCGGACATCGCGTCGTAGTCGGCCTGCGAACCCTGCACCATCACCAGGAACCTCATACGCCTGCACCTCCGTCGTGCCGCTCCGGGCGGCCCGCTCCGGGAGTCCGGGGCCGCTTCCTTCCTCCATCGGACACCGGACGGCGCGCCCGCGCGAGCGGTCCCGGCGGGCCCGGCCGGTCGTCGCCCGGGGGCCGGACAGTAGAGTGCGGCAGCGTCTGCCCCGTCCCGAGAACCCGACGCCCCGAACACCGAGGTCCGGCCGTGCCCACCGCTCCGCCCGCATCACCCGCTCTCCCGCCGGCCGGGCCCCCGCCGCCCCCGGTGACCGTCGTGGGCATCGGAGCGGACGGCTGGGCGGGCCTGGCGGAACCGGCCCGTACCGCCCTGCTGGAGGCCGAGGTGCTGATCGGCGGCGGACGCCAGCTCGGACTGCTGCCCGCCGTCTGCGCGGGCCCGCGGGTGGCGTGGCCCTCGCCGCTGCGCCCCGCCGTCGCGGGTCTGCTCGCCGCCCACCGGGGCAGCCGGATCGCCGTGCTGGCCAGCGGCGACCCGATGTTCTACGGGATCGGCCGCGCGCTCACCGAGGAGCTGGGCGCCGGTGCGGTGCACGTGCTGCCGCACCCGTCCTCGGTGGCGTACGCCTGCGCCCGTCTCGGGTGGCCCGCCGAGGACACCGAGACCGTCACCCTGGTGGGCCGCCCCGCCGCCCGGCTGCTCGCCGCCCTGCACGACGGCCGCCGGCTGCTGGTGCTGAGCGCCGACGCCACCACCCCCGCGACGGTCGCCGCGCTGCTCACCGCGCACGGCTTCGGCCCGAGCCGGCTCACCGTTCTCGAACAGCTCGGCTCCCCGGCCGAGGCCCGCCACGACGGCACCGCCGAGGGCTGGGACCGCCCGGCGGGCGACCCGCTGAACCTCGTCGCCGTCCAGTGCCGCGCCACCCCCGAGGCGCTCCGCCTCGGCCTCGTACCCGGGCTGCCCGACACCGCGTACGAGCACGACGGGCAGCTCACCAAGCGCCATGTCCGCGCCGCCACCCTCGCCGCGCTGGCGCCCGCGCCCGGCGAGCTGCTCTGGGACATCGGCGGCGGCTCCGGCTCGATCGCCGTCGAGTGGATGCGCGCCCACCCGTCCTGCCGCGCGGTCACCGTCGAACGCGACGAGGCGCGCGCCGCCCGGATCGGCCGCAACGCAGACCGGCTCGGGGTGCCCGGACTGCGCGTGGTCCCCGGCCGTGCCCCGCGGGCGCTCGCCGGGCTGCCGGTGCCGGACGCCGTCTTCGTCGGCGGCGGGCTGACCGCCCCCGGGCTGCTCGACGCCTGCTGGGACGCGCTGCCCGCCGGGGGACGGCTGGTCGCCAACACCGTCACGCTGGAGTCCGAGGCGCTGCTCGCCGACCGCTACCGGCGCCACGGCGGTGAACTCGTCCGCCTCGCTGTGTCCCACGCCGTCCCGGTGGGCGGGTTCACCGGCTGGCGCCAGGCGATGCCCGTCACCCAGTGGTCCGTCCGCAAGCCCCACGACTCCCCGGGAGAGACCTCATGACCGTGTACTTCATCGGCGCGGGACCCGGCGCGGCCGACCTGATCACGGTCCGCGGCGCCCGCCTCCTCGCCGCCAGCCCGGTCTGCCTCTACGCGGGCAGCCTGGTGCCCCGCGAACTGCTCGCCGACTGCCCGCCGGACGCCCGGCTGGTCGACACCCAGGGCCTGGACATCGACCAGATCACCGCCGAACTGGTCCGCGCCCACGCGGCGGGCCACGACGTCGCCCGTCTGCACTCCGGCGACCCGTCCGTCTTCAGCGCGGTCAACGAGCAGATGAAGCGGCTCGACGACGCCGGGGTTCGTTACGAAGTGGTGCCCGGGGTGCCCGCGTTCGCCGCCGCAGCCGCGGCGCTCAAGCGGGAGCTGACCGTACCGACGGTCGGTCAGACGGTCATCCTGACCCGGATCGCCCAGCGGGCCACCGCCATGCCCCCGGGCGAGGACCTCGCCACCCTCGGCCGCAGCGGCGCCCTGCTGGTGCTCCACCTGGCCGCGCGGTACGCGGACCGGGTGGTGGAGGAACTGCTGCCGCACTACGGGGCCGACTGCCCGGCCGCCGTGGTGGCCATGGCCTCCCGCCCCGACGAGATCGTGCTGCGGGGCACCCTGGAGACCATCGCGGGCCAGGTGGAGGACGCCGGGGTGATCCGTACGGCGGTCATCCTGGTCGGGCGCACCCTGGGCGCGGAGCAGTTCCGCGACAGCCACCTCTACTCCCCGGAGCGCGACCGCCACACCTGCTGAGCGAGGACGTTCGCGTGCTCAGCGGACCGCGCTGCGCCCGACCACCGTCCCGGCCCGGTCGACACAGATCACGTCCACCGCGACCGGCGCCCCGCGCAGCACCTCCAGCGCCTGGTCCCGGGCGGCGACCGCCACCAGGTCGCCGAGCGGGACCCCGGCCGCCGCGCACGCCTGGAGTGCGGCGAGCCCGGTGTTGGCGGTCGCCACCGCTTCGGCCAGCGCCTCGTCCGCCCCGCCCCGCCGGGCCAGCTCGGCGAGGAACCCCTTGTCCACCTGGGAGCGCGCCGAGTGCAGGTCCATGTGGCCGGCGGCGAGCTTGGACAGCTTGGCGAAGCCGCCGCAGACGGTGAGCCGGGGGACCGGATGGCGGCGTACGTACTTGAGCACGGCCCCCGCGAAGTCGCCCATGTCCAGCAGGGCGATCTCCGGCAGGCCGTACTCCGCGACGACCGTCTTCTCCGAGGTCGAGCCGGTGCACCCGGCCACATGGGTCTGCCCGGCGGCCAGCGCCACGTCCACCCCGCGCCGGATCGAGTCGATCCAGGCGGAGCAGGAGTACGGCACGACGACCCCGGTGGTGCCGAGGACGGAGAGCCCGCCGAGGATGCCGAGGCGACCGTTCCACGTGAAACGTGCGATCTCCTCGCCGTCGTCCACGGAGACGGTGATCTCCACGTCTCCCGTGCCGCCGTGCTCCCCCGCGACCCGGGCCACGTGCTCGCGCATCAGCTGCCGGGGCACCGGGTTGATGGCCGGTTCACCGACGTCCAGCGGCAGGCCGGGGAGGGTCACCGTGCCGACACCCGGGCCCGCCCGGAACACCACGCCCGAGCCCGGCGGCAGCGCCCGCACGGTCGCCCTGACCAGCGCCCCGTGGGTCACGTCCGGATCGTCGCCCGCGTCCTTGACCACCCCGGCGGTCGCGGCGCCGTCCGCCAGCGACTCCACGGCGAGTGCGAACGCGGGGGTCCGGCCCTTCGGCAGGGTGATCGTCACCGGGTCGGGGAACTCCCCCGTCAGCAGCGCGGTGTACGCGGCGGTGGTCGCCGCCGTCGCACAGGCACCGGTGGTCCAACCGGGGCGCAGGCCGGTGTGTTTGAGTTGGGCCTCGCGCCCGCCCTTCGCCTCACCGCTCATGGAAGGTCCCCTCGATGGTGCCGATACCACTGCCCGACATGCCGGACGAGCCCGTCTCCCCGGCGCACGTCCTCGTACTCGGCGGGACGACCGAAGCCCGCCGGCTGGCGGAGGCGCTGGCCGTCGAAGTCCCGTCCGGGGGCCGGAGACCGCCGCTGGTGACGAGTTCGCTCGCCGGACGGGTCGCCCGGCCGGTGCTGCCGCCGGGCGAAGTCCGCGTCGGCGGCTTCGGCGGCACGGAGGGGCTCGCCGCCTGGCTGCGGGAGCACCGGGTGGACGCTCTCATCGACGCCACCCATCCTTTCGCCGGAACGATCAGTTTCCACGCGGCCCGCGCCGCCGCCTCGGCCCATGTTCCCCTGCTGGCGCTCCGCCGACCCGGCTGGGTGGCCGGCCGGGGCGACGACTGGCACCCGGCCGGCTCTCTGGAGGAGGCCGCGGCCCTGCTGCCGTCGCTGGGCGAGCGGGTCTTCCTCACCACCGGGCGGACGGGGCTGTCGGCCTTCGCGGGCCTGGACGAGCTCTGGTTCCTGATGCGGTCGGTGGACGCGCCGCAACAGCCGTACCCGGCGCGGATGGAGGTGCTGCTCGACCGGGGGCCGTTCACCTTCGAGGGCGAACGGGAGCTGCTGCGGCTCCACCGCGTCGACGTGCTGGTCACCAAGGACAGCGGCGGGGCGGCCACCGCGCCGAAGCTGGCCGCCGCCCGGGAGGCCGGGATTCCGGTGGTGGTCGTGGAGAGGCCGCCGGTCCCCGAGGGGGTGCAGGTGGTCTCGACCCCGGCCGAGGCCCTGGCCTGGCTCGACGCCCGCCTGGGCGGGTGATCCGGCGCCCTCGCCCAGTCCGCCCGTCCCGCCCACGCAGTCCAGGCCGTTCGCCCCAGGCCGCTCGCCCGGCCGCCGCCCCGCTCACGCCTCCGGGTAGCGGCGCGGGGTCCAGACGAGGTGGCCGCCGTCGGGCCGGTCCACCCGGCGGGTCTGCGAGGAGCCGATGATCAGCAGAGTGCGCATGTCGACCTCGGCCGGGTCGAGATCGCCGAGGCGCACCGTGCGCACGCGTTCGGTGGGCCCGCCGACGTCCCGGGCGAGCACCACCGGGGTGTCCGGGGAGCGGTGTTCGAGGAGCAGGTCGCGGGCCTTGCCGACCTGCCAGGTACGGCTCTTCGAACCCGGGTTGTAGAGCGCGATCACCAGGTCGGCGGTGGCCGCGGCGCGCAGCCGTGCGGCGATGACCTCCCAGGGCTTGAGCCGGTCGGAGAGGGAGATCGTCGCGTAGTCGTGGCCGAGCGGGGCGCCCGCGCGGGCGGCGGCGGCGTTCGCCGCGGTGACCCCGGGCAGGACGCGTACCGGGAGGTCCGCGTACTCCGGCTGCGCGGCGGCCTCCAGGACGGCGGTGGCCATGGCGAATACGCCGGGGTCGCCGCCGGAGACGACGGCCACCCGCTGTCCGCGCCGGGCCAGGTCGAGCGCGAACTCGGCGCGCTCCGCCTCCACCTTGTTGTCCGAGCCGTGGCGGGTCTGGCCGGGGCGGACCGGTACCCGGTCCAGGTAGGTGGTGTAGCCGACCACCGCGTCGGCGGCGGCCAGCGCCCCGCGCGTCTCGGGCGTCAGCCAGAGCGGTCCGGCCGGTCCGGTGCCGACCACCACGACCTCGCCGGAGCCGGGCTCCGGCTCGGGGCGGGGGGCGTCGATCCGGCTGGGCAGCACGGCGACCGCGAAGTACGGCACCGAGCCGGCCTCCACGTCCGCGAGGTCGCCGGTGCGCTCCCCGGCCATGGTGGCGCGTTCGACGTACCGCGCCTCGGGCAGCCGCCCGGACGCCTCGAACGCGCGGCGCACCGCGGGGAAGGTCCGGCCGAGCTTCATCACCACGGCCGAGTCGGTCGACGCCAGACGGGCCGTCAGCTCCTCCTCCGGCAGGGTGCCGGGGAGGATCGTGAGGATCTCCTCGCCCTCGACGAGCGGGGTGCCGAGCCGGGCGGCGGCGGCGTTCACCGAGGTCACCCCGGGGACGACCTCGGCGGGGTAACGGTCCGCCAGCCGCTTGTGCATGTGCATGTACGAGCCGTAGAAGAGCGGGTCGCCCTCGGCGAGCACGGCGACGGTGCGGCCCGCGTCCAGGTGTGCGGCGAGCCGGGCCGCCGCCTCGGTGTAGAAGTCCTCCAGCGCGCCCCGGTAGCCGCCCGGGTGGTCGGTGGTCTCCGTGGTGACGGGGTAGACCAGCGGCTCTTCGAGGTGGTCGGGCCGGATGTGCGCGGCGGCGATGGAGCGGGCGATCGAGCGGCCGTGCCGGGCGCTGTGGAAGGCGATCACGTCGGCCTCGGCGATGGCCCGCACCGCGCGGAGCGTCATCAGCTCCGGGTCGCCGGGGCCGAGGCCGACCCCGTAGAGCCGGCCGGTCGTGGTGCCGCCGGCGTGCACGGGGGCGAGGGTGCGTTCGGCGTGCTCGTTCGCCGCCACGGTCCCGCTCACTCCTGCTCGCTCGCGAGGGCGTTGACGGCCGCCGCCGCCAGGGCGCTGCCGCCGCGACGGCCGCGCACCACCAGGTGCTGGACCCCGGAGACGTGCGCCGCGAGGGCCTCCTTGGACTCGGCCGCGCCGATGAAGCCGACCGGGACGCCGATCACGGCGGCGGGCAGCGGGGCGCCCTCCTCGATCATTTCCAGCAGCCGGAAGAGCGCGGTGGGCGCGTTGCCGATCGCGACGACCGAGCCCGCGAGCCGGTCCCGCCACAGCTCCAGGGCGGCGGCGCTCCGGGTGGTGCCCATCTCCCGGGCCAGCTCAGGCACCGAGGGGTCGGAGAGGGTGCAGACGACCTCGTTGTCCGCCGGCAGCCGCTTGCGGGTGACCCCGCTGGCGACCATCGCCACGTCGCAGAGGACCGGGGCGCCGGCCCGGAGCGCGGCGCGGGCGTCGGCCACGGCGGTCGGGGAGAAGGCGAGGTCGCGTACGAGGTCGACCATGCCGCACGCGTGGATCATCCGGACCGCGACCTGGCTGACGTCGGCGGGCAGACCGGCGAGATCCGCCTCCGCGCGGATGGTGGCGAAGGACTGGCGGTAGATCGCCGGTCCGTCCTTCTCGTACTGATGCACAGTGCTGTCGCTTTCTTCGGTCGGGCACGGGCGTTCGTCGTGCCGGGGTGTGGTCGGTTCGGTGGGGCGGGTGGGACGCGTGTTCGGGGGTGCAGGCGGTCAGGTACGGACGCCTCGGGCCGTCGCCACCGCAGCGGCGAGCGCTGCCGGATCGTCCGGGACGGTCACCGGGGTGTCCCGGACCTCCCCGCGCACCCGCGTGACGCGGTGTCCCTCCGGGGTGGCGACGACGTCGACCCACTCCCCGTGCGGGTGGCCGCAGCGGCGTTCGCACCCGGACCAGTGGACGGGCAGCCGCGCGTGCACCGGTTTGAGCGCGGCCTCCGCCTCGGCCCGTACGTCGGCCAGCGACTTCGCGCAGCCGGGTCGCCCGACGCAGGCGCCGACCCCGGCCCAGGGCGAGTCGGGCCCGGTCACCAGTCCCGCACCGGCGAGCGCGTCGAGCGCCTGCCGGGCTGGTCCGGCGGCCAGGCCGGGGACGACGACCCCGCGCCACGGGGTACAGCGCAGCTCGCCGGAGCCGAGCCGTTCGGCGGTCTCCACGAGTGCCCGCCACCGCGCGCCGGTCAGCCGCCCCATGGGTACGCCGACGTGCAACGCGGTCCGGCCGTGGGGGCCGGTCACCGCGCCGGGCTCGGGCGGGGCGGAGGTGGCCCGGTGCGCGAGTGGCTCCGGCGGGGGTACGAGCCCCGCGCGGCGGGCGGCCTCGGCGGGGAGCGCGGCGCGGGCGGCACCGGGGAGGCCCGAGATCCGCCAGACGTCCGGGCCGGCCGCCAGGTCGAGGAAGGTCTCGGCGGCGAGCAGCGCCGCGCGCGGGGCGCTCGCGAAGGGGACGGGGAGGAGGGCTCCGGTGGCGCCCGGGCCGATCCGCAGCAGCGCGCGTTCGTCGTCGAGCGCGATCAGGGTGAGGTCGGCGCCCAGGGCGTCCACGTCACCGCGTCCGTCGTCCAGCGCGAAGAGGAAGCGCCCGGAGAGTGCCTCGGCCCGCTCGCTCGCGCAGAGCAAGGCGTCCAACTCGGTCAGCCAGGGCCGTATTCCGGCCCTGCCGAAAGCGTCGAGCCCGGCGAGCGGTGAGGCGACGACGTTACGGGCGCGCTCGTGTCGATCGGACGGCAACAGCCCTGCCGTGCGCAGGAGTTCGGCGAGCTCTCCGCCGCAGTCCCCGCGCAGACCACGGAGTTGGATGTTCCCGCGCGAGGTGAGGTGCAGTTCGCCGTCGCCGAGCCGGTCGGCGGCGTCCAGCAGGATGCGTGCCCGACCGGCGGTCAGCACCCCGCCGGGTATCCGTACCCGCGCCAGCGCACCGTCGTCCGCCCGGTGCAGCCGCAGCGTTCCCGGACAGGCGTCGCCGCCGGTCCGGGGTACGACGACGGCGGCCGGGGAACCGGGCGAATCGGCGGTTGCGGACATGGCGGCGAGCATACCCACGTCCCAGGGGCTGTCGTCTGGAGCAGGCTGGATCAGGGACCCCGCGAGCCCAGCACGCTCCACACGACAGCCCCCATGAACGTCACCGGCGCGCACCTGTGACCTGTACCGCCCCCGGAGGCCCCCTGCCGCGCCGGAGGCCGGGCCCTTAGGATGCTCGCGGCGGACCATTCGGTCCGCCGACGCCAGACGGCGCCATGGGAGGAAGCCCGGTGAGAATCCGGCGCGGTCCCGCCACTGTGAGTACGGCCCGCTGAACCGGCCGTACGAGTCAGGAACTCCCGCCGTCCGACACCGCCCGGGGCGTGGACACCCCGGGGAAGGGCTGACTCGGCATGATCCTGCTCCTGTCGACCTCCGACACCGACCTGCTGAGCGCCCGCGCCTGCGAGGGCCCGGTCGGCTACCGGTTCGCCAACCCCTCCCGCCTCCCGCTCGACGGCCTTCCGGCGCTGCTGGAGGGCGCCGACCTCGTCGTGGTGCGCCTCCTCGGCGGGGTACGGGCCTGGGAGGAGGGGCTCGCCCAGGTGCGGGCCGCCGGTCTCCCGGTCGTCGTCCTCACCGGTGAACAGGCCCCCGACGCGCAGTTGATGGCCACCTCCACCGTCCCGATCGGCATCGCCGCCGAGGCGCACGCCTACCTCGCGCACGGCGGCCCGGACAACCTCGGCCGGCTGGCCCGGTTCCTCTCGGACACCGTGCTGCTCACCGGCCACGGCTTCGAGCCGCCCGCCCCGGCCCCCGCCTGGGGCCCGCTGGAGCGGACCGCCCGCGCACTCCCCGCAGACGCGCCCACGGTGGCGGTGCTCTACTACCGCGCCCACCACATGAGCGGCAACACCGCGTTCGTGGAGGCCCTCTGCGCCGCCCTGGAGGACGCCGGGGCCCGTGCCCTCCCGCTGTACGTGGCCTCGCTCCGTACCCCCGAAGCCGGGTTGATCGACACCCTGCGCGCGGCCGACGCCATCGTCACCACCGTCCTCGCGGCCGGCGGCACCCGCCCCGCCGAGGCGTCGGCGGGCGGCGACGACGAGTCCTGGGACGCGGGCGCCCTGACCGGGCTCGACGTACCGATCCTCCAGGCACTCTGCCTGACCGGCTCGCGCAGTGCGTGGGAGGAGAACGACGAGGGCGTCTCCCCGCTGGACGCGGCCACCCAGATCGCGGTGCCGGAGTTCGACGGGCGCCTGATCACGGTGCCGTTCTCCTTCAAGGAGATCGACGCGGACGGTCTGCCGGCGTACGTCCCCGACGCCGAGCGGGCCGCCCGGGTCGCCGGGATCGCCGTCCGCCACGCCCGCCTGCGGCACATCCCGAACGCCGGGAAGCGGATCGCCCTGGTGCTCTCCGCGTACCCGACCAAGCACTCCCGCATCGGCAACGCGGTCGGCCTGGACACCCCGGCGAGCGCCGTCGCCCTGCTGCGCCGGCTGCGCGCCGAGGGGTACGACTTCGGACCCGAGGCGGAGATCCCGGGGCTGGTCTCCGGCGACGGCGACGAGCTGATCTACGCCCTCATCGAGGCGGGCGGCCACGACCAGGAGTGGCTGACCGAGGAGCAGTTGGCCGCGAACCCGGTCCGCATCCCGGCGGCCGACTACCGCCGCTGGTACGCCACCCTCCCCGCCGGACTGCGCGCGGCGGTGGAGGAGCACTGGGGCCCGGCGCCGGGCGAGATGTTCGTGGACCGTTCGGCGAACCCGGAGGGCGACATCGTCCTCGCGGCGCTGCGGCGCGGCAATCTGCTGATCCTCATCCAGCCGCCGCGCGGCTTCGGCGAGAACCCGATCGCGATCTACCACGACCCCGACCTGCCGCCCTCGCACCACTACCTGGCCGCCTACCGCTGGATCGCCGCGTCCGCCGAGGACGGCGGATTCGGCGCCGACGCGATGATCCACCTCGGCAAGCACGGCAACCTGGAGTGGCTGCCCGGGAAGAACGCCGGGCTCTCCGCCGCCTGCGGACCGGACGCGGCCCTCGGCGACCTGCCGCTGGTCTACCCGTTCCTCGTCAACGACCCGGGCGAGGGCACCCAGGCCAAGCGCCGGGTGCACGCCACGCTGGTGGACCACCTGGTGCCGCCGATGGCCCGCGCCGACAGCTACGGCGACATCGCGCGGCTGGAGCAACTTCTCGACGAGCACGCCCAGATCGCCGCGATGGACCCGGCGAAGCTGCCCGCGATCCGCGCCCAGATCTGGACCCTCATCCAGGCCGCGAAGCTCGACCACGACCTCGGACTCGACGACCGCCCCGAGGACGAGGGCTTCGACGAGTTCATCATGCATCTCGACGGCTGGCTCTGTGAGATCAAGGACGTCCAGATCCGTGACGGACTGCACGTGCTGGGCAACCCGCCGGCCGGGAACGACCGGGTCAACCTCGTCCTCGCGGTGCTGCGCGCCCGGCAGATCTGGGGCGGCACCGCCTCGCTGCCCGGTCTGCGCGAGGCGCTCGGCCTGGACGAGTCGGCCGCCACCCGCACCGCCGCCGACGAGATCGAGGAGCGGGCCCGCGCCCTGGTCCAGGCGATGGAGGACGCCGGCTGGGACCCGTCCGCCGTCGCCGGGGTCGCGGCCGGACTGCCGTCCGCCGTCGCCGACATCCTGACCTTCGCGGCCACCGAGGTGGTGCCGCGTCTCGCCGCCACCACCGACGAACTCGACCACGCCGTCCACGCGTTGAACGGCGGCTTCGTGCCCGCCGGGCCCTCCGGCTCGCCCCTGCGCGGCCTCGTCAACGTCCTTCCGACCGGCCGCAACTTCTACTCCGTCGACCCGAAGGCCGTGCCCTCCAAGCTCGCCTGGGAGACCGGCCAGGCGCTCGCCGACTCGCTGTTGACCCGCTACCGCACCGACAACGGCGACTGGCCCTCCTCCGTCGGCCTCTCGCTTTGGGGCACCAGCGCGATGCGCACGGCGGGCGACGACATCGCCGAGGCGTTCGCGCTGCTCGGCATCCGCCCGGTCTGGGACGACGCCTCGCGCCGCGTGACCGGTCTGGAGCCCATCCCGTACGAGGAGCTCGGCCGCCCGCGCATCGACGTGACGCTCCGCATCTCCGGCTTCTTCCGGGACGCCTTCCCGCACACGGTGGGGCTGCTGGACGACGCCGTGCGCCTCGCCGCCTCGCTCGACGAGCCGGCCGGGCAGAACTTCGTACGCGCCCACACGCAGGCCGACCTCGCCGAGCACGGCGACGAACGCCGGGCCACCACCCGGATCTTCGGCTCCCGCCCGGGGACGTACGGCGCGGGGCTCCTCCAGCTCATCGACTCCCGTGACTGGCGCACCGACGCCGACCTCGCCGAGGTCTACACCGTGTGGGGCGGCTACGCCTACGGCCGTGAGCTGGACGGCCGTCCGGCCCGCGAGGAGATGGAGACCGCGTACAAGCGCATCGAGGTCGCCGCGAAGAACACCGACACCCGCGAGCACGACATCGCGGACTCGGACGACTACTTCCAGTACCACGGCGGCATGGTGGCCGCCGTCCGCGCGCTGAAGGGCACCGCCCCCGAGGCGTACATCGGCGACTCCACCCGCCCCGAGACCGTCCGCACCCGCACTCTGGTCGAGGAGACCTCGCGCGTCTTCCGCGCCCGCGTGGTCAACCCCCGCTGGATCGAGGCGATGCGCCGCCACGGCTACAAGGGTGCCTTCGAACTCGCGGCCACCGTCGACTACTTGTTCGGCTACGACGCCACCACCGGGGTCGTCGCCGACTGGATGTACGACAAGCTCACCCAGACGTACGTTCTCGACCCGGAGAACCGGGAGTTCCTCCAGCAGGCCAACCCGTGGGCGCTGCACGGGATCGCCGAACGCCTGCTGGAGGCCGAGTCGCGCGGGATGTGGGCGAAGCCCGATCCGGCCGTCCTCGAAGCGCTGCGCCAGGTCTTCCTGGAGACCGAGGGCGAGCTGGAGGGCGGGGACGACTGAGCCGGGCCCGGAGCCGGGGCCCGTGCGCGGGTCCTACGTCCGGGGGTCGGGCTTCAGCAGCGCGAACACCGCGCCGAAGGGGTCCGCGAGCCAGGCCATCCGGCCGACGTCGGACATGTCGGCGGCCGGCATCAGCACGGTTCCCCCGTGGGACCGGGTCGCCTCCACGGTCGCGTCGACGTCCGTCACGTGGAAGTAGGGCACCCAGCGGGACTGTTCGCCGCCGCTGCTGTCGTCCGCCGGAGCCGCCCCGCCGAAGGTGGTGTCCTGGAGGTCGCCCTCCTCGGTGCTCAGCACCCGGTACGTCATTCCGGGCACCGGCATGTCCTGGGCGCGCCAGCCGAAGAGGCCCTGGTAGAAGGCGATGTCCGCGACCGGGTCCGGGACGTGCAGCTCCACCCAGATCAGGCTGCCCGGGGCGGAGGTGAGCTCAAGGCCGGCCGTCCTCCCGGGCTGCCAGAGCGCGAAGTCGGCGCCCTGCGCGTCGGTGACCTGGGCGAGCGTCCCTTCGCCCATGACGTCCATGGGCTCGGCCCGGACCGTACCGCCGGCCTCCCTGACGGCCTGGACGGTGGCGTGGATGTCGTCCGTCTTGAAGTGGACCGTCCAGGCCGAGTGGGCGCCCTCCTCGGTGAGCGGGCCGATGGCGGCGGCGGTCTTCCCGTCGGCCTGGAAGAAGCCGTATCCGCCCGTCTCGGGGCCGGCGGAGACGAACTCCCAGCCGAAGAGGGCGCGGTAGAACGCGGCGGCGGACCGGACGTCGGGGCTGCCGAGGTCGAGCCAGTTGGGCGATCCGGTACGGAAGTCGGTGCCGAGCATGGAGTCCTCCATCGGGGCGGGCGGAGCGAGCGGGGCGCAGGCCACGATGCCGACCCGGCCCGGTGGCGCCCGGGTGCCTGCGCGCGAGGGAACGCGGTTTCACCCGGACGCCGGTACGGCACCGTCCGGCAGAGTTGTGCCGTTGGTCTTCCCGCTGTCACGTGCGCCGTGGACAATCACCGCCATGGTGACGACGGGGGACACGTCCGCACGCCCCGCACGCCCGGCGCGGTCCGCCGCCCGGCAGGCCCTCTCCCTGCTGTCCGGGTTCGTGCTGAGCGCGTGGTTCGGCGGCACGCTGACGGCCTTGGTCGTGAGCCTGATCCTGAAGAGCGTGCCCCTGTTCTGCTGGGCTCTCGGCGGACTGGCGGCGGCCGTCCTGCTGGTGGCCGTCCGCGCGCGGACGCGGCGGGTGCGCGAGGGCGTCCCGGTGTCCCGGGTCGCGCTCGCCCGGATCGAGAGCCGACGGGCCACGAACGGCGAATTCGCGGACGTGCCCGTGCGGTTCGACCTCACGGTGGCTCCCGACGACGCTCCCGCCTACCGGGTGGCCGTCCACGAGTCCGTCAACCTGGTCGACCTGGCGGACTATCCGGAGGGCCGCGTCCTGGTGGTGACGTACCGGGAGGGCGAGCCCTGGAAGGTGGAGCTGGACCGGCGGCCGACGGCGGAGTGGGCCCGCAGGGCGGCCGAGGAGCGGATCGACACGGCGCCCGAACACACCCGGGTGAAGGCAGGCCGTGAGGGCTGGTCCTGGTGCCTGGTCGTGCTCCTGGGCCTGCTGGTCGCGGTGACCCTCGTCCTCGTCCGGTACGCGGGCGAGCTGTGGGAGGGGTCCGGCCACGGGGCGCCCGCCCCCTCCCCGACCGGGTCGCGGGTGCCCGGACCGAGCTCCGGCTCCACCACCGTCACCACGGTCACCGGCTCCGCCTCCTCCCCCTCGACCCTGCGCGCCGGAGAGATGCGCCGGCTGGCGAACACCCTGGTCACGGGCATGGGTACCGAGATGGGCACCCGGGTCACCATCGAGGAGAAGGTGATGTCGGCCGTGGGCAGCGAGGGCTTCTCCGCCGACGAGGGCTTCCCGATGAGCCTGCGCGCCATCCCGTACGAACTGCTTCCCGCACTCGTGGACACCGCGCGCACCGGGCTCGGCGTCGACACCCCCGAGAGCTGGCGCATCGACATCACGACCGGGGGCGCCGGCCCCGCGCCGGTCGTGCGGGTGACGGTCGCCGGCCACGGGAAGAGCGGGTACCTGCTGGCCGACGCGGTCGGCCGGATCACCGAGCGCCACCCGGCCTGAGGCGCGCGGGGTGCCGTCGGACGAAGTGGGGGACTCCTGTACGAAACAGGGTAGGGATCACTGGCCGGGCGTTCTTCGCATCCGTCCGGGCCGGCCACACGACGAGGCGAGGAGGCGGAGGCGGCTCATGACGGCTTTCCTGTTGGTGCCGGGCACGTTCACCGGGGGGTGGATCTGGGACCGGGTCGCGGAGCTCCTGGAACGAGCGGGGGAGACGGTTCACCCCGTCACCCTCACCGGCCTCGGGGAGGTCGCGGACCCGGCCGGTACGACACCGGACCTGACCACGCACATCGAGGATCTGGTGCGGATCATCGACGGGGTGGACACGGCGGAGACCGAGGTGGTCCTCGTCGGCCACGACTACGGCATCCTGCCCGTGCTGGGCGCGGCGGCCGTCCGGCCGGACCGGGTCACCCGGATCGTCAACCTGGACGCGGGCCTGCCGCAGGACGGCGAACCGGCCCTCGCCATCGAGCCCGACCCGGCGGTCAGGGAGCTGGCCGCGTCGCTGTCGGCCGATCCCTCCAACGGGCCGGGGGCCCGGGTGGTCCGGCCGCCCTCGGCCGAGGAGTGGCGCCGGCGGGCCGGTTCGGCCGATCTGTCCGCCGAGGACCTGGAGCTGCTGGCGCGGCGGGCCGTCCCGCACCCTGCGGACTCTCTCGTGCAGCCGCTGCCACGGACCGGCGCCGCACGGGGCATCCCCTACACGGGCGTTCTGGCCTCGGGAAACGGCTCGACCCTGGACCTGGTCGAGTCCCTCGTCTCCATGGGCGAACCACGCGTGCGGACACTCACCCGCCCCGAGGTCACCCTCGTCGAAATCCCCACCGGGCACTGGCCGATGCTCTCCGCTCCCGCCGAGGTCGCCGATCTGCTGCGGCGCGCGGTGGCCGGAGAGGGACACCGGATCGGAGCGCGGGCGGGATCGCCCCTGCACCTGGGGCCCTTCCTGCTGGACGTGCCCGAGCGCGAACGGGAGCGTGACGGCCGCGTCGACCTCTACTACCCGGACGCCGAAACCCCCAGGGCGTGTGTCGAAAGTCCCGCCGTTCTGTTCGTGCACGGCGGCCCGGTGGACCGCGATGCGCGGCCCACGCCCCGCGACTGGCCTTCCTTCGCCGGATACGGCAGGTTCGTGGCGAGTCAGGGCGCGGTCGCGGCAGTCCTGGACCACCGTCTGTACGGACTCGGCGACTACCCGGCGGCGGCCGAGGACCTCGCCGAAGCGGTCGAGAGGGTCCGCGCCGATCCGCGCGTCGACGGGGAACGGATCGCCCTCTGGTTCTTCTCCGCCGGATCGCTGCTCAGTGCCGACTGGCTGGCGGCGCCCCCTTCGTTCCTGCGCTGCGTCGCGGCCACCTACCCGATGCTGGCCCCGCTGCCCAACTGGCCACGGATCGACGGGAGGTTCAGGCCTGTGGACGCTGTCGGGGCGGCCGGTCCGCTGCCCTTCGTGCTGAGCCGGGTGGAGAAGGAGCGGACGGAGATCGACGCCACCGTCGAGGAGTTCCTGCTCGCCGCCAAGGGGACGGATCTGCGGCTGGAGGTGATCCCCGTCCCGGGCGCGCGGCACGGCTTCGAGGCGGTCGACCACACCGAGCCGGCCCGCCGCGCGGTCCGGCAGGCGGTACGCGCGGTGCTGGGGCATCTGGAGGCGTGACACGGGAGCCGGCGCCGGCGGGCGGGGCGCGGGCATCGGGTACCGCCCGGCCCGCGGTCCGCCGGCCGGGCGGTATCAGGGCGACGCGTCGCATGTATTGACATGCACCTGATGGATCGGGTCGGCTTGTCGGGTCGGCACGTTCCCCCCACACGCTAGGAGTTGCCGCATGCCCTCCCCCCGTAGAGGCCGGCGTCCTGCCGTCCTCGCGCTCTTCGCGAGCCTGCTGCTCACCGCCCTCCCGGTGGCCGCTTCCCCCGCTCAAGCCGTCGAGGCAGCCCTCTGCAACAAGCAGTGCGACGCCCGCGACCCCGCCACCGCGACCTCCGACCGGACTCCGGTGAGCAGCACCCTCTACGGCCGAAGCGTCCGGCTGCACCTCTCCGACAACGATGTCATGGGCTGGGCCTCGATCGAGAGCGGTTCGGCCGGGGACGAGGTCTGGATCGACCGTTCCTTCGACGGCGGCCGGACCTGGGCCTCCGGGAGCAGGCTGGGCGCCACGGTGGTGCCCGCCGGTTCGAGCGGCTGGCGTACCCAGATGTACAACGTCGACGACTGGGACACCGCGGGTGTCGGCGCCCTGCGCGCCTGCGGCAAGGCGGGGGACCGCCCCGAGATCACCTGCACCGGCTGGGCGCGGGTGAACTGGAACGCCTGGAGCCGCTCCACCGCCGCCGCGACTTCGCTGATGATGTCGTACGACCGGGGCACCGGCCTCTTCGGCGGCAACGGCTGGTGGACGGCGGCCAACGCGCTCACCGCCGTGCTCGACAACGCACGCCTCAGCGGGATGCCGAGCTACCAGTACGCCATCGCCTCCACGTACGACAAGAACATCAACGCCCAGGGCGGCAGCTTCCGCAACGACTACCTGGACGACACCGGCTGGTGGGGCCTGGCCTGGGTGGCCGCCTACGACGCCACGGGTGACGGCCGGTACCTCGACACCGCCCGCGCGGACGCCGATCACATGCAGGCGTCCTGGAACGGCACCTGCGGCGGCGGGGTGCTGTGGAACCGGACGACGACGTACAAGAACGCCATCACCAACGAGCTCTTCCTCCAGCTCAACGCGGCGCTGCACAACCGCATCGCGGGTGACACGGTCTACCTCGGCCGGGCGAAGGCCGAGTGGGCCTGGTTCCGGGCCAGCGGGATGATCAACGGTGACCACATGGTCAACGACGGGCTCACCGACGCCTGCGCCAACAACGGCCAGCCCACCTGGACGTACAACCAGGGCGTGGTCCTCGGCGGGCTCACCGAGCTGTACCGGGCCACCGGTGACACCACGCTCCTGACCACCGCGCGCACCCTCGCCGCAGCCTCCACCGTCCGGCTCCAGACCGACGGGGTGCTGCGGGAGCCCGGCGAGGGTGACGAGTGCTCCGGCGACGGCCCGTCCTTCAAGGGCGCGTACGTGCGCGGCCTCGGCAGGCTCGACACCCAGCTGACCGACCACCCGTACGCGGCGACCCTCGACCGCTGGGCCGACGCTGCCTACGCCAAGGACCGCAACGCCCTCGACCAGTACGGCCCGCACTGGAACGGGGGCGCCGGCAGCAGTGACTACGGCTGCCAGCAGAGCGTTCTCGACCTGCTCAACGCGGCTGGACAGTAGACGAGGGACCGGCCCGGCACCGAGGGGCTCGGTACGGGGGGACGCCACGGCCCCGTACCGCGCCCCTCCGGCGTGTGAGGCGGGTCACTCGCGCTCGGCGATGGATTCCGGGCGTCCACGGGGTCTATCCGGTCATGACGAACTCAGTGAAGGGCCCTGCCAGTTACTTCCCCTCGATCGAGAAGACCTACGGACGCCCCGTGGCGCAATGGAAGGAACTGATCCGTGCCTCGCCCTTGACGAAGCACGGGGAACTGGTCGCCTGGCTCAAGACCGTCCACGGCCTCGGGCACGGCCACGCCAACGCCCTGGTCGCCCACACGCGTGCGGAGGATGCCGACCGCTGACGTGTGGAGGGCGGTGCGGTGACCGGCCCGCGCAGGTACCGACTCCCCCACGCGAGGACTCCCGTGCGGAGCACCGTCGAGACCACCGAGGGCCCGGTGGCCGTTCCGTCCCGGGAGCACCGCTGGACCGCCCTGTTCCTCATCACCGAGCAGTGACCGGGGGCCGGACGGCCCTGCTCGTCACTCGTCGTCGGAGGGCGCGGGGGTGTCCCAGACGATGAAGTGGAACCGCATGCCGCCGTCCCCACTGCCCAGCCACTCGACGGCGGCCAGATGGTTCGCGCTGGTCGGCAGGCAGAACCACGCCCCCTCCTCGCCGGTGTTCATTTCGGCGGTGGCACGGGGGAACGTGGTCAGCATGTGGGCGCAGTCGCCGGGAGTGGCGCCCCTGGGGCTGTCGGCCACGCGGCCGTTCAGGGGCGAGAACGACTCACCGCCGCTCCACGCCATGTCGGGGTTGGGCACCGACGTACCGACCGCGCCGTGTTCGAGGTCGGCGCTGCTCCCCTCGGTGAGCGTGAAGTCCCCCCGCTTGATGACCTTCGTCGAGGTCCCGGAGGGGGACGGCGAGGGGGACGACGAGGTGACGACGTCGTCGGCGGGGGTCTCGTCCGGAGCGGCGCTCTCCGGGGTCCCGGTGGCGGCCGACGCCCCGGGCGCGGTCGGGTCCCCGGCCGTCGCCGACGGCGGAGCGAGCACGCCGCGCGGGGCGTTGCCCCCGGTCCCCACGATCAGGGTGACGACCAGACCGAGCACGGGCACCAGGATGCCCACGACCCACCACGACCACCTCGGCGGCCCGTGAGGGGGCTGCGGGGACTCCGGCGTTGTGTGGCGCGGCGGTTGGGCCGGCATCGGTGGGTGTGCGCCGGTACCGCCCGGAAGTGGGCCGAGCCCACCCGGCAGGGGACCTGTCCCGCCCGACTGTGGACCGACTCCGCCCGGCTCCTGCGTCATGGCGCCCCGCCCCCGTGTTCCGTACGCGTCGAAAGATCTTCACCGTACCGAGCCGGTCGGGTGCATGTCAGGAGATTTCTCCGGTGCGGCGGACCGGCCCACCCCCGGCCGCCGCTCGGAACCGCACCGTGCGGGCAGCGCCGATGGGAGCCGCGCCGGGTCTCCTCGGGAGCGGGACCGTCCGTGCGCCCGTCACGGCCACCTCCCGGGCGGAATGTGTTTGCCCCTCGTACGTTTTCTCCGTGTCTGATGGTGGACGGTTCGTGAACACGGCAGGGATGATCGCGGTGTTCACTTCCGTCCTGCTGTTTCTGGGTCGCACCCCGGTGTCGTGGGCTGACAACGTTGTCTTCTGGTGAGACCGAACCGTGCGACGCAGTGTGCGACGCCTGAGAGGTCCCGTGTCCACAAGATCCCATCCCGCTGTACCCCCGGAGGCACCTCCGGGTACGTCCCCCGGCCGTCGCCGCCCGCTGCGCGCGGCGGTCGCCGTCCTGCTCGCCGGGGCGCTCGGCGCCGCCGCGCTGGCGGGCGGCGGCGTGGCCGTAGCCGCGCCCGGCGCGAGCACGTCCGGTGCCTCCGGCACCGACTGGACCGCGCTCGTCGACCCGTTCGTGTCGACCGCCGGTGACGACGGCAACGACCTGCCGGGCGCGCAGGCGCCCCACGGCCTGGCCAAGGTCAACCCGTTGACCACGCCGAACCGCAACCACCCCGGGTACGACTACGACGAGGACCACATCGCCGGGTTCACCGCGACCAACCTCGACGGGGTCGGTGGCTCGGGCGGCGGCGGCGACCTGCTGGTCGTCCCGACCTCCGTGCGGTACGACAGCCGGCCCGCCACCAGCACGTACGCCCACGCGTACAGCCACGACGACGAGTCCGCGACGCCCGGCTCCTACCGGGTGGGCCTCGGCGCCCTCTCCGGTACCGGGGCGGCCGTCAAGGAGGAACCGGGCACCATCGAGGCCGAGATGGCCGCGACGACGCGCACCGCGCTGGAGCGGTACAGCTTCCCCGCCGGCTCGCAGCCCGAGCTGGTCCTCGACCTCGCGAACAACTTCACCAGCCGCACCCGCTCGACCCTGAAGGCGACGACGCGCCCGGACGGGACGACCTCGATCGACGGTCTCCTCGCGGGATCGTTCAACGGCGCCTCGTACCAGCTGTATTACCACGCCACCACCAACGTCCCGGTGACCTCGCTGAAGAGCTGGGGCGGTGACGGCAAGCTGAGCGACGCGACCTCGCGGGACGGGGTCGACACCGGCGCCGTGCTCGGGTTCGACGCGTCCCACGGGGACGACGTCGAACTGCGGATCACCCTCTCGCCGATCAGCGCCGAACAGGCCGCGACCGACCAGGCGAACGAGGTCGGCGGGCTCACCTTCGAGCAGGCGCGCGAGCGGACGAAGGCCGAGTGGAACACCGCGCTCGGCGCGGTCGCCGTCAAGGCCTCGGAGAAGTCCGACCCCGGGTCGACGCTGACCAAGGAGTTCTACACCCACCTGTACCGCATGTACGCGGCTCCGGTGAACGCCACCAGCACCAGCGGTACGTACCGGGGCGCGGACGGCGCGGTGCACCAGGCCAACGGCTTCACGTACTACGACGGCTGGTCCACCTGGGACGACTTCCGCAAGTACTCCGTCGAGGCGTACATCGACCCGGCCACCTACCGGGACATGGTGCAGTCGCTCGTCGAGCTCTTCGCCGACACCCGCGCCACCGGCAAGAGCCTCGGCAGCCTCACCCACTCGGTGCCGACCGTGCGCTGGGAGCGCTCGGCGGTGCTGGTCGCCGACGCGCTGTCGAAGGGGTTCAAGAACTTCGACCGGCTCGACGAGGCGTACCCGGCGCTGATGGCGTACGCCGGGTACTACACCGGCGCGCAGCTGCGCCAGGGGTACGTCACCGGTGACCCCGGTACGACCGTCCAGCGCGGCTACGACCAGTGGGCGCTCTCCGTCATCGCGGGCGCGCTCGGCAAGACGGACGACGCGGTGAAGCTGCGCGAGCAGTCGACCATGGCGATCGACAACCTCGTGAAGTCCGGTGCCTGGAAGGCGCCGGACGGCACCGAGGTCGGTCTGCTCACCCCGCGCGCCGCGAGCGGCGACTGGCAGGCCGCCGACTACGAGAAGTTCGAGGAGGCCGGTCTCTACCAGGGCACGCTCTGGCAGTACCACTGGTACGACGCCTACGACATGGGCGGCCTCATCGAGGCCATGGGCGGCGACAAGGCCGGCAAGGCCGCGGTGGAGCACATGTTCGGCGAGGACTCCCGTGTCGACGACGGCTCGACCATGCTGCACTCCAACGCGAACGAGATCGACCTGCAGGCCCCGTACCTCTTCAACTACGTCGGCGAGCCGAGCCTGACGCAGAAGTGGGTGCGCTCCATCTACACCGGCACCACCTGGAACCGGTACATCGCGACCGGCTCCACCAACGAAGCCCCCAGCGGTGGCGGCCAGTTCACCCCGCCGGTGAAGACCCAGGTCTACAAGCTCTCGCCGCACGGCTTCCTGCCGACCATGGACAACGACGCGGGCACCATGTCGACCATGTTCGTCGGCGCCGCGCTCGGCCTGTTCCCGGTCACCGCCGGGTCCAGCCAGTTCCAGATCGGCAGTCCGTTCTTCGACTCCACGACGATTCGCTACGCCAACGGCGCCGAGTTCACCGTGAAGGCGAACGGCGTCTCGCCGAGCGCCTACTACGTGCAGAGCGCCAAGCTCAACGGCAAGAAGTTCGACAACACCTGGCTGGACTACTCGCAGATCGTCGCGGGCGGCACCCTCGACTTCACCATGGGCGCCAAGCCCTCGAAGTGGGGCACCGGCACCGAGCCCGCGTACTCGCTGAACACGGACGCGGGGGACACCGGTTCCGGTACGGCCCCGGGCAAGGGCGACACCGTCGTCCACGCAGCCCCGGCCACCCTCGCGACCAAGGCCGACGGCACCGTCGACGGCGGCGTGCGGCTCACCCTCTCGGGACCGGCCACGTTCACCGGCCGCAAGGGCACCAGCCTGACCACGAGCGGGGCGGCGACCGTCACCGGCCTGCCGGGCGGCGTCACCGGAGACCTCCGTGTCACCGACGCGCACACCGCGACCCTCTCCCTCAAGGGCACCACCGAGGTCGACGCGCGCCTCGGCATCACCTTCCAGGACACGGCCTTCGCGCACGGCGTGAAGGCGTCCACGGTGCGCGGCACCGGGATCTCCCCGACCGACCCGCTCACCGTCTCCGCAGCGGCGGTGCACCGCGCGAGCCTGGGCGCACTCGTCGACCAGGCGTCCCCGGTGCGCGTGGGCAACTACTCGGACGGCTCCTGGACCCTCTTCCGGTCGGCCCTGGAGCGCGCCCGGACCGTCCTCGCGGACTCCGCCTCCCCGACCGGCACGCTCATGGCCGCCGAGGACGCGCTGCGGTCCGCCGCCGACACCCTCACCATCGACGAGGGCGGCTACGCCGTCCTCCAGGCCGAGAGCCCCGACGAGAAACAGGGCCCGAGTCTCACCAGCGAGCGCAACAACTCGGACGGCAACCTCGGCGGGGTCACCGAAGGCTCGTGGGAGCGGTTCACCAAGCTGGACTTCGGCGGGGTGGCCCCGCACAGCATCTCGGTGCGGTACGCCAACTCGCAGGCCGCCGACGCCAAGCCGAGCAGCGTCGACGTCCACGCGGGCGGAGCCGACGGCCCCGTCGTCGCCACCGCCCAGCTTCCCGGAACGGGCGGCTGGCAGTACTGGAACACCGTCCAGGCGACCGTCACCGACCCGGACGCCCTGCCGGCGGCGAAGAGCGTGACCTTCGTCTTCCACGCCCCCGCGGGCCAGCAGTGGGTGTCGAACTTCGACTGGTACCAGTTCTCGCCGTACGGGATCACGGCGTCCGCCTCGACGACGCTCGCCACGCTGACCGCGGTGAACGCCACCTCCACCGGCGGCGGTTCGCTCCCGCTCAAGACCTCGTCCGGCATCTTCGAGAACGTGACGGACGGCGCCTGGGCCGAGTGGAAGGGCACCGACCTCCACGACGGGGCCGACACCCTCACCGTCCGCTACGACAAGCCGCAGACGCGCTCGGCGCCGGACTCGCACATCGAGCTGCGCCTCGGCTCGAAGGACGGTCCGAGGGCCGTCGACGTCCCGCTCGCCTCCACCGGTTCGGGCTGGGGCACCATCGGCACCACGAGCGTCCGCCTCGACCCGTCCGTTCTCAAGGGCGCCCAGGACGTGTACGCGGTCTTCGCCTCCAGCACGCAGACCTCGGCCCTGCCCTACGTGGCCAACGTCTACGCGCTGACCCTGACGCAGGACGTCTCCGCCCCCGTGGCGGTCGACGCGACCGCCTTCCGCTCGAACAGCGGCGGCGGCCTCAAGAGCGAGCCGGCCGGCTGGAGCGGCGCGGGGTCCACCACGGACCTCGGCGGCACCTACGACGGAGCCTGGCTCGACTACGGGGACATCGAGTTCGGCGCCTCGGCGAAGAACACCGTCACCGTCACCTACGCCAACAACTCCGCCCGCTGCGGCACCGGTTCGGCGATCCAGATCTACCTGGACGCTTTCGACACCGCCGCTCCCGGCACCCCGTACGCCACCGTCCCGCTGCCCGTCACGGGAAGCGCCTGGTCGTCCGGAGGTACGACGAGCCTGACGCTGCCCGAGGGGATCACCGGTACCCACGGCCTCCACCTGCGCCTGGTGACCACCGCGGACTCCTCGCACCCGTACGTGGCGAACATCGGCCGGCTCACCTTCGACCACGTCGACGCCCCCGCGGCCACGGACCCCTCCGCGCTCCGCAAGGCGATCGAGCGGTACGAGGGACTCACCGGCCAGGCCGACCGGTACGACGCGATCGACTTCGGGGTGTACCGGCGTGAACTCGACGCCGCACGCGCCCTCGTCGACGCCGAGGACGCGACCCAGCTCGAAGTCGACACCCGCACCCGCAGCCTCACCCTCGCCGCCGGCCAGCTGATCCCGCTGCCGCGCCTCACCCTGGAGGACCTGGTCGGGACCGCCTCGGCCCTGGAGAACGCGCGTTACACGGACGCCTCCTGGAAGGCGTTCACCACC
Source organism: Streptomyces sp. NBC_00247 (assembly GCF_036188265.1). Taxonomy (NCBI): domain Bacteria; kingdom Bacillati; phylum Actinomycetota; class Actinomycetes; order Kitasatosporales; family Streptomycetaceae; genus Streptomyces; species Streptomyces sp. NBC_00247. The sequence continues at coordinate 3,616,652 of NZ_CP108093.1, forward strand.
GCGCTCACCGCGGCGAAGACGGCCACGGCCGACGCCACGTCCACGGACGCGGTGCTCACCGCACGGTACGACGCCCTCCGGCACGCCGTCTCGGCGCTCGCCACCAAGCCCAAGTCGGCGCCCGCCGCACCCGAAGCGGTGTCGGCGACCTCCTCCGGCAGCAGCGTGACCGTCGCCTGGTCCGCCCCCGCCGACACCGGCGGCTCGCCCGTCACCGGCTGGACCGTCACCCTCGACGACGGCCACCAGGTCCGGATCGCGGACCCGGCCGGCCGGAGCACCACCTTCAGCGGGCTGCGCTCCGGCCGCTCGTACACCGCGCGGGTCAGCGCCGTGAACACGTACGGCACCTCCCGCCCGAGCGCCGCCACCGCGCCCGTGGTGACCGTCGGCGGGAAGCCGCAGAAGCCGGTGGTGACCGGCGTGGTCACCCACGGCAAGCACGTCCGGGTGACCTGGCACACCGCCTTCGACGGCGGCTTCCCGATCGTCGGCTACACCGTCGCCCTCGGCGACGGCACCACCGCGCACGTCTCCGCCACGGCGGACACCGCGCTGCTCACCACCACCGGCGAGGCGAAGGCGAACACCGCCACGGTGACCGCCGTGACCCTGGCCGGAACCTCCGAGGAGACGGTTTCCTCCACCGCGGCGGCCCCGGTCACCCCGTACGAGCCGTCCGCCTTCCCGGCCGCCGCCCTGGACGCGAGCTACCCGTCGGACGGGTGGCCGGAGACCGGTGACGGCTCCGACTACTTCCACGACCTGCTGAGCGGTTTCGACGACCTCTCCACCACCACCCGCGGTGCCAACGCCAAGGTGCCCTCCGGCACCTCGCCGACCGCCGAGAACGACACGATCGCCGTCGCCATCAACAACGCGGCGACCCAGAAGGAGGTGGACCGGGCCGAGGTGGACGCGACGCACAGCGCCACCGTCACCATGGCCGACGGCCTCGGCTCCCGGCTCGGCGCGATCTACGCCGACGCCCTGGACGGCGGCCGACTGCCGAAGACCAGCGCCCTGTTCGGCCGCGTCTCGGCCGGGCTCGACGAGGTCGACGCGGTGAAGAACCTGTACGCCTACCAGCGCCCGTACGTCCGGCTCGGCTTCGTCGGCGACGGCGGCGACATCTACGAGTCGCAGGACGGCTCGTACAGCGGCCTGGCCACCAGCGGCTCCTACCCGAGCGGCCACACCTACGGCGGCTACGAGGCCGGGACCGTCCTCGCCACCCTCCTGCCGGAGCTGGCGCCGTCGATCCTCGCCCGCACCTCGGAGTACGGCAACAACCGCGTCATCCTCGGGTTCCACTACCCGCTGGACGTCATGGGCGGCCGGATGAGCGCGCAGGCCACCGTGGCCCACCGCTGGGCGGACCCCGCGTTCGAGGAGCTGCTGACCGAGGCCCACGCGGAGATCGAGAACGTGCTCCTCGCGAAGTGCGAGGAGGAGGGTTACGGCACCACGCTCGCGGCCTGCTCCGGCGACGCGTACGCCGGTCTGTCCACGGAGCAGCAGGTCGACGTGTACACGCGCCGGCTGAGCTACGGCTTCTCCCAGGTGGGGAAGTCCGGCCAGGCGCTCCAGGCTCCGGCCGACGCGGCGGCCCTGCTGATCACCGCCTTCCCGGACCTCACCACCGAGCAGCGCACGCAGATCATCGAGCAGACCGCCACCGACTCCGGCTACCCGCTCGACCTCACGGGTGAGGACCGGGAGAGCTGGGAGCGGATCAACCTGGCCGCCGCCATGGCCGCGCGGGTGGTCGTCAACGGCGACGGTTCCGTCACCGTGACCAACTTCGCCGACGCCACCGCGGCCGCGGTCGCCGACGCGAGCGCGATCACCGTCGGGGGCGTGGCGATCGACGGGTTCGACCCGGAGGTCTCCACGTACGTGGTGGACGTGCCGAAGAACGCGAAGACCCCCGCCGTCACCGCCGTACCGGGCCGGTCCGGTGCGAAGGTGAAGGTCACCGAAGGCAGCAAGGTCCTCTCCTCCAACGGCTCCGGGTTCACCACCCGGACCGTCCGGGTGACCTCGGCGAACGGTGCGCTCACCCGTACCTACACGGTCGGGCTGCGGTCCACCGGCCGCGACGGGGGCTCCTTCGGCTCCTCCGGTTCCCACGGCGGCTGGTCGCCTCCCACGGACTGGTCCCGGCCGCTGCGCCTTCCCGGGCTGCGGTAGCCGCGGCGCGGCCTCGCCGGACCATCGGCGAGGCGCTGCCACCACCGTGCGTACGGCCCCTCCGGGTGAACCCTCGTGGTCCGCCCGGAGGGGCCGTCGGCGTACCGGGGAGTCGCGGGCAGGGCGGGCGGGCGGGCGTGCCGGGTCGGGCCGCGTCCTTCCCGAGCGCCTTCGACTCTTGAAGGGGAACGCGCGCGAGGGAGACGTGTCGGGCATCTTGTCGAATGCAGAACCCATCGACAAGCTGTGTCCATGACATCTCAGGTCCATACCTGATGGTGTTCCGTCAGAGTTGCCTGGCGCGGACACGCGGAGGCACGCCTTTCCCCGGAGGTCGGACATATGCGCTTGAACTCTGCACGACCGAGGCGCGGCGGGTGGACGAAAGCGCTGAGGCTGCTTTCCGTCGCCGCGGTCACGGTGGCGGCGGTCTCCGTCGGCGGGACGATGAACGCCGAGGCGTCGGTACCCGTGCCCCCGTCGGGCTTCACCCTCACCTGGAGCGACGACTTCAACGGCGCGTCCGGCACCGGTATCGACCAGGGGCTGTGGAAGTACGACACCGGGCCGGGCAGCAACTTCGGCACCGGTGAGATCGAGACCATGACCAGCAGCACCTCGAACGTCTACTACGACGGTCAGAGCCATCTGGTGCTCCAGGCGCTGCACTCCGGTTCCGACCCGCGTGCCGGATGGACGTCCGGGCGGGTGGAGACCCAGTCGGCGAACTTCGGCGCTCCGGCCGGCGGAGTCGTCCGCATGGAGTCCGTCCTCCAGCAGCCCAACGTCACCACCGCCAACGGGGCGGGCTACTGGCCCGCGTTCTGGATGCTCGGTGCGCCGCTGCGGTCCGGGGTGACCTGGCCGAGGTCCGGCGAGATCGACATCATGGAGGACATCAACGGCCGCAGCTCCGTCTTCGGCGCGGTCCACTGCGGTGTCAGTCCGGGCGGGCCGTGCAACGAGGGCACCGGCATCACCTCGGGTGAGCGCGCCTGTTCGGGGTGCCAGACCGGCTTCCACGACTACGCGGTGGAGATCGACCGTTCGGTGTCGCCGGAGCAGGTCCGGTTCTACCTCGACGGCACCAACTACTACACGATCTACGCCAACCAGGTGGACGCGACGACCTGGGCGGACGCGATCGACCACCCGTTCTACATCATCTACGACCTGGCGATCGGCGGTGGCTTCCCCGACGCCTTCGGCGGCGGTCCGAACGCGGCCACGGTCTCCGGCGGCAAGCTGGTCATCGACTCGGTCGCCGTCTACAACAAGGCCCCTGGCTCCAACGGCGGTGGCAACACAGGTGGTTCGGTGACCGGCCAGACGATCACCGGTCCGGGTGGCAAGTGCGTGGACGTCGCGGGTGACGACAACGGCGGCGACGGTACCGCCGTCCAGCTGTGGGACTGCCAGTCCGCGGCCAAGGACCAGCACTGGACCTGGAGCGGCCAGAGCCTGCAGACCCTGGGCAAGTGCCTGGACATCGCCGGCGGCAACAGCGCGGCCGGTACGAAGCTCCAGCTCGCCACCTGCAACACCGGCGGCTACCAGTCCTGGGTGAAGCAGTCCGACGGCTCCCTGAAGAACCCGACCAGCGGCCGGTGCGTCGACTCGCCGAACGGCGCCACCGCCAACGGCACCCGGCTCCAGATCTGGGACTGCAACGGTTCCGCCGCCCAGAAGTTCTCCATCGGCAGCTCCGTCAAGGGCCCGGGCGGCAAGTGCGTGGACGTGGCCGGTGACGACAACGGCGGCGACGGTACCGCCGTCCAGCTGTGGGACTGCCAGTCCACCGCCAAGGACCAGCAGTGGACCTGGAGCGGCCAGAGCCTGCAGACGCTGGGCAAGTGCCTGGACATCGCCGGCGGCAACAGCGCGGCCGGTACGAAGCTCCAGCTCGCCACCTGCAACGGCGGCGGCTACCAGAACTGGGTCGCCAATTCCAACGGCTCGATGTCCAACCCGACCAGCGGCCGGTGCGTCGACTCGCCCGACGGAGCCACCGCCAACGGCACCCGCCTCCAGATCTGGGACTGCAACGGTTCCGCCGCCCAGAAGTTCGCCCTGGGATAGGGCCGGGTCCCGTCATGGGACCACGCAGGCAGAAGGGCCCCGCAGCTCGCTGCGGGGCCCTTCTGCCTGCGCGCCGGCTCGCGGCTCGCCCCTTCGCGACAGCGGCCCCTGGCATCCCGATAGCGGCCGGATAGTCCGGCGGGCAGGGGCGGATAGGCGGCCCCGGAAGAGTGGCCCCTGCCAGGCCACCCCCGCCCAGATCGTGAGGACTCGAAGATGATCGAAACCCGACCGCGCCAGGTGACCGAGGAGGTGACGTCCTCGGATGCCGTCCGGCTCGACTCCGTCGTGAAGCGGTTCACCGATGCCAAGGGAGAGCGGTTCACCGCCGTCGACGGCATCGACTTGCGCATCCGGCGGGGTGAGATCGTTGCCTTCCTCGGACCGAACGGCGCCGGCAAGACGACCACCATCGACATGCTGCTCGGGCTGACGCGGCCCGACGAGGGCTCGGTGCGGCTGTTCGGACACGAGCCGCAGCAGGTGGTGCGCTCCGGTCGGGTCGCCGCGGTGCTCCAGTCGGGCGGGCTGCTGCCCGATCTGAGCGTCGAGGCCACCGTACGGATGCTCGGTTCGCTGCACCCCGGTGCCGACATCGACGGGGTGCTGGCCCGGGCCGGACTCGACCAGCTGCGCGGCCGTCGCGTCGCGGAGTGCTCCGGCGGCGAGCAGCAGCGGTTGCGGTTCGCCCTCGCGCTGCTCTCCGGGCCCGAGTTGCTGGTCCTGGACGAGCCGACGGCCGGTATGGACGTCGTCGCCCGCCGGGAGTTCTGGGCCACGGTCCGCGAGGACACGGAGCGCGGCATGACGGTCATGTTCGCCACCCACTACATGGAGGAAGCGGACCGGTTCGCGGATCGGGTGGTGATGATCGACCGCGGTCGTGTCGTCGTCGACGGTTCGGTGTCCGACGTGCGGTCCGCCCTCAGCGGGCGCACCGTGTCGGCGCGGATCGGCGAGCAGGACGCCGCCGCCCTCGCGCGGTCCCCGCTGGTCCGCTCGTGCACCCCGCGCGGCGGCCGGTACCACTTCGACACCACCGACTCCGACGCGCTGCTGCGCCTGCTGATCGGGCAGACGTCCGCCACCGACATCGAGGTCACCCCGCGCAGCCTCGAAGAGGCCTTCATGACCCTCACCCACCAGAGCCGTACCGAAGGGGGCACCCGATGAGCACCGCCTCAGCCACCCACCGGGCGCGGACCTCGCCGTTCAGCGGCGTCAACTCCGTCTTCATCGGCTACGAACTGCGCCGCCGCTTCAACCGGCAGACCACGATCTTCACGCTGCTGCTGCCGGCCGTCCTCTACCTCGCGCTCTTCCGTACCGAACCCGACGGCGCCACCCTCCCGCACGGCAACTTCGCGGCCTGGATGATGACCGGCATCGCCGTGTACGGAGCGGCGACCGCGGCGGTCAGCTCGGCGGCCACCATCTCCGTGGAGAAGGCGTCCGGCTGGATGCGCACCATGGCGCTCAGCCCGCTCGCCCCTCCCGGTTACCTCTTCGTCAAGGTGCTGTCCTCCGTGATCATGGCGGCGGTGCCGGTGGCCGTCGTGGGTGTGCTCGGCGTGTTCACCGGGGTGGAGGCCACGGCCACGGTGTGGGTGACGTCCCTGCTGGTGGCGTGGCTCGGTGCGGCCGTCTTCGCCGCCCTCGGCATCACGCTGGGGCTCGCTCTCAAGCCCGACACCGTGATGCACATGCCGGGTCTGACCATGACCGCGCTCGCCTTCCTCGGCAACCTCTTCATCCCGCTCTCCGGCACCATGCTGGAGATCTCCCGCTACTCGCCGATGTTCGGCGTCTCCACCCTCGCCCGCTACAGCCTGACCGAGGGCTACTCCTTCAGCGGTGAGCACTCCAGCCTCGCGATGGCGGTGGTCAACACCGTCGCCTGGTTCGTGGCCTTCTCCTTCATGGCGGTACGCCGCTTCCGCAAGAGCACCGGCCGAAACTGAGCCGGCGCCGCCCCTCACCGCGCCACCTTCTCCTCCGTACCGCCTTTCCGCCTTTTCGCCTCCGACACCGGGCCCCGCACCGGTCAACGACACCCCTACGAAAGGAGATTCGAACTCATGTACGCATTCGTCGTACCGGGGCAGGGCTCCCAGACCCCGGGCATGCTGGCCGGCTGGCTGCGCGACCCGGTGCACGCCGAGCGGCTGCGCGCCTGGTCCGAGGCCGCCGATGTGGACCTCGTGCACCTCGGCGGCAAGGCGCCGGCCGCGGAGATCGCCCGTACCGAGAACACCCAGCCGCTGCTGGTCGCCGCCGGGCTCCTCGCCCACGAGGCGCTCACCCTGGCCGAGCCGGACGGCCCGCTGGTGGCCGCAGGGCACTCGGTCGGGGAGCTGACCGCGGCGGTGTACGCCGGAGTGCTCGACCCCGCCGACGCCGTGCGGCTGGCCGCGGTGCGTGGCCGGGCGATGGCCGCGGCCTGTGCCGAGGTACCCACCTCGATGGCGGCCGTGGTCGGCGGAGAGGAGGCCGACGTGCTCGGACGCATCCGCGAACTGCACCTGTACGCCGCCACGTTCAACGGCCCGGGGCAGATCGTCGCGGCCGGGCCCACGGCGGAGCTGGAGCGGCTCGTGGCCGCCCCGCCGCGCTCCGCCACGGTGAAGATGCTCCAGGTCGCCGGCGCCTTCCACACCCCGTACATGGAGTCCGCGCGCCGAGCCGTCGCCGCGGCGGCCGAGCGGACCACCTTCCGGAGGCCGACCGGATCCCTCCTGTCGAACGCCGATGGTTCGGTCGTCCGCGAACCGGACGACATCCGCCGCCGCCTGGTCGAACAGGTGGTCAAGCCGGTCCGCTGGGACCTGTGCCTGGAGTCGCTCGGCCGGATCGCACCCGAGGTGACGGTCTGTCTGCCGCCCGCCCGCACCCTCGCGGGCATCCTCAAGCGCCAGCTTCCCGAGCTGGCCGTCGTCTGCGTCACCGCGCCCCGGGACCTCGACAAGGTGCGCTCCCGTATCGGTGCCGCAGGCGCCTGGAAGGAGGACCTCGTCCATGCCGGTGTCTGAGCTGTTCGCACGTGCCCGCGCCGAGCGCCCCGGGCACCTCGCCCTCGTCGACGCCGCCGGGTCGCTGACCTACGCGGAGCTGGGCGCCGAGACCGACCGGGCGGCCGGCTGGCTGCGCGGTCAGGGAGTGGGAGCGGGTGACCGCGTCGTCTACGCCGGTGGCGGCGACCGCACCTTCCTCGCCCTCCTGTGGGCCACGTTCCGCATCGGGGCGGTGTTCGTCCCGGTGCACCCCGACCTCACGGACCACCAGATCGACCACATCGTGCGGGACTGCACGGCCGCTCTCGCCGTCTGCCCGCCCACCGCGGGCGGCGGCGCCCGGACGACGGTGGAGGTGGAGCGGGCCGTGCGCGAGATCGAGCACACGCCCGCCGACCGCACCACCGCCGAGGTCGCGGACGACGCGGTCGCCCTGCTGATCTACACCTCCGGCACCACCGGCCGCCCCAAGGGCGTCGTCTGCCCGCACCGGCAGGTCCTGGCCGCGGTCCGCGCGGTCGACGCGGCCCTCGGCTACCGCGGCGACGACGTGGTGCTGTGCCGGCTGCCGCTCTCCTTCGACTACGGCCTCTACCAGGCCCTGCTGTGCACGCTGACCGGCTCGGCCCTGGTGCTCACCGACCGGGGAGGCGACCTCGGCCTGATCCGGGTGATCGAGCGCCACGGAGTCACCGTCGTCCCGCTGGTGCCCTCGCTCGCGCAGATCCTCGTCCTGCTCCAGCGGAAACTGCGCCGCGCCACCAGGGTCCGGCTGTTCACCAACACCGGTGCACGGCCCAGCCCGGCCGTGATGCGCGAACTGCTCGACGTCTTCCCGGGCTCCGGCTTCGCCTCGATGTACGGGATGACCGAGTGCAAGCGCATCTCGGTCCTGGACCCGGCGCTCTACGAGCGCCATCCCGACTCGGTGGGCCGCGCCATCCCCGGTGTCCTGGTACGGACGGTCGGCCCGGACGGGCGGACCCTCCCCCCGGGGGAGGTCGGCGAGATCGTCGTGGAGGGCGAGACCGTGATGGCCGGGTACTGGGGCATCCCGCTGGAGCGGCAGAGCCGGTACGTGCGCCGCGCCGACGGCTCCCTGGAGCTGCACACCGGCGATCAGGGCCGCCTCGACGCCGACGGACTGCTGTACTTCGTCGGCCGCGACGACGACATGATCAAACGGCGCGGTGTGCGGATGGGGCTGTCGGAGATCGAGCTCGCCGCCGAGCGCGTCCCCGGCGTGTACGCCGCCGTCGCCCCGCGCCCCGCCGGTGAGGACGCCCCCTTCCTGCTCGCCGTGCAGACCGATCTCGACCCGCACGAGGTCCGTACGGCTCTCGCCCGCCTGCTGGACCCGGCCCGCCTTCCCGACGCGATCGTTCCGCTCGACACCGTGCCGCTGACCGCCAACGGCAAGCCCGACCGCGCGGCCGTCGCCCTGCTGCTCGGGGCCGGCGCCGCCGCACCCTCCCCGGCCGTCCCCACGGCCGCCACCACCGTCCCCGCCGCACTCACAGGGAGCTCCCATGGACCAGTCGCAGTTTGACCAGCTCGTAGAGGAGATATGCGTCGTGCAGGTCACCAGCTCCGAAGTGCCGCTCGTGGACCTCGGCGTGGACTCGCTCCACACCGTCGCCCTGGTGATGGCCGTCGAGGACCGGTTCGGCATCGAGCTGGACCCCGACGCGCTCGCCGACCTCTCGCTCACCTCGTCGGCCGGCCTGCTCAGGCTCGTGCACGAGCAGCTGGCGAGCGGCGCGCACGCCTTCTCGGGGAGCTGACCGTCATGTGGACCGACATAAGACCCGCGGCCGAGATGCCGCAGCTCTTCGAACGGGGCGGTGACCTGATCTCGTTCGCCGGCGGCCTGCCGGACCTCGACCTGCTGCCCCTGAAGGAACTCTCGGAGCAGTTCGCCCGGCTGACCCGGATCGGCGGCCGGATCGCGCTCCAGTACAGCACCCCGCACGTGGCCAAGGCCCTCGTCCCCGCCATCACCGACCTGATGGCCCGCGAGGGCGGCAGAACCGGCGCCGCGCACCTGGTGCCGACCGCCGGATCCCAGATGGGGCTGCTGGCCATCGGCCTCTCTCTCGCCTCGCCGGGGGAGACCGTCCTGTGCCAGACCCCCGCCTACCCGGGCGCGGCCGCCGCGTTCCGTACGGCGGGACTGCGCCTGCACGGGGCCCCCGAGGACGCCGAAGGGCTCGACCCGCTGGAGCTGCGGGCGACCGTGGCCCGGCTGCGGGCCGACGGGCAGCGGGTACGGATGCTGTACTGCAACCCGACCTTCCAGAACCCCACCGGCGCGACCCTCTCCGTCGAGCGGCGTCACCGACTGGCCGACGTGGCGAGGGAACTGGACCTGCTGATCGTCGAGGACAACCCCTACGGGCTGCTCGGCTTCGACGGCGGCACCGTCCAGACCCTCCAGGGCATCGACCCTTCGAACGTCGTCTACCTCGGCACCTTCTCCAAGGTCTTCGCGCCGGGGCTGCGCTGCGGCTGGATCGCCGCGCCCGAGCAGGTCGCGGAGCGGCTGCGCCGCACGACCGAGGTGATGGCGCTCTCGCCGTCGGCATTCGCCCAGGCCGCGCTCGCCGCGTTCCACGCCCGCGGTGGCTGGGACAGCCTGATCGACGCCTACCGCGAGCGCTACCGGGAGCGGTGCGGCCTGATGGCCGACGCGCTGGAGGAGGAGCTCGGGACCGAGGGCCCCTGGCGGTGGCGGCGGCCGGACGGCGGCTTCTACCTGTGGCTGCGGCACGAGGACGGTGCCGACACCGGCCGCTTCGCGCGCGCCGCCGCCGAACAGGGCGTCTCCTTCGTCCCCGGCAGCCACTTCGGGCTCGACGGGGAGTGCGGCGATGCGCTGCGGCTCTGCTTCAGCAACGTCCCGCGCAAGCGCATCCCCGAGGGGGTCGCCCGGCTCGCGGCGGCGCTGCGGGGCGAGGAGGCCGGCACCGGGTCCGGTACCGGCAGGGACATCGGCGCGGAGCCCGGGAGGCGGGTCGCGTGACCAGCACCCGTGAAGCGCTGCGCGAGCACGACTGGGCCGACTTCCGGCCCACCCGGCGCCTCGGCGACAGCGAGTGGCACATGTGGGGCGTCGGACTGCTGCGCAGCGCCGGCTTCCCCGCCTCGGGACTCGACCTGCTCGGCGGGCCGGCGGCGGCCGACGCGGCCGACCGCGGGGACGCGGACGGCTTCACCGCCGCCTACCTCGCCGACAGCGCGGCCGAAACGCGCCGCCTGGCCGCCCTCGCCGGAGACGAGAAGGTCCGCACGGCCATAGCCTGGCAGAACCGCACCGTCTACCGCGTGCTCGACGCGCTCGCCGCCGGCACGGGCAAGGAGTCCAAGCGCAAGCAGCGGGAGCGCACCCTGGCCATGTACTGGCTGCGCTACTGCGCGAAGGCCGAGACCATCGGATTCTTCGGTCCGGCCGCCTGGATGTCCGTCGGGCGTACGCCCGGGGGCCTCGCGGTGGACCACGGCGACCGGCTGGTCGCGCGCAGCCGTACCTACTTCGAACGCTGGGCACTGGCCGCCGTCGCGGACTGGATGACCGCTCAGCCCGGCGCCCGCTGGTGGTTCCCGCCGCTGCCGCGCCCCGACATCCACCTCGACGGCGACCGGCTGCTGCTGCCGGGCGGACGCGTGACGCGGCTGCGCCCGGAGGACCGGCAGGTCCTCGGCCACGCGGACGGGGAGCGCAACGGCGCGGCGATCGTCGAGGCCCTCGTCCGCGAGGACGGCTGGGACGCCGAGGGGGCACGGCCCCGCGTCGAGAAGATCCTGACCCGGCTGCTCAAGCAGCGTGTGCTGAGCTGGGACGCCAACATCCCGGTCGACGTACGGGCCGAGCGGATCCTGCGACGGCGGGTCGCCGCCGTCGCCGACCCCGAGCTGTTCGTCCGCTTCGAGACCGTCCTCACCGGACTCGACCGGCACCGCGACGCCGTCGACGCCGCCACCGGCGCCGACGAACTCGCCGCACGGCTGGACGACTTGGACGCGTACTTCGTCCGGACGACCGGACTCGACGCGTCCCGCGACGAGGGCAAGGCGTACGCCGGCCGCACCCTCTGCTACCAGGACGCGGTACGTGACTGCCAGGTCGAGGTCGGCACCGGCTTCCTGGACGACATCGCCCGGCCGCTCGCCCTGGTGGCCGACGCGGCGGACTGGTTCGGCAACCGCCTGGTGGAGCTGGTCGAGGCGGAGGTGGCCGGGTTCGTCCGGACTGCCGCGCCGCGACGCTCCCCCGTCACCCTCGCCGACGTGTGGCCGCAGGTGCTCGGCCTGTTCTGGGGCGGCGACGGCGCCCGGCCGGTGCACACCGCGACGAGGGAGCTCGCCCGCAAGTGGCGTGAGGTCCTCGACCTCGATCCGGCCGGCGTGGAACCGGTCGCGCTGCGGGTCGCCGACATCGAGCGGCGGGCGCGCGTCGTCTTCGCCACCGGCCCGGTCCGCTCGCCCCACCTCGCCCTGCACAGCCCCGACCTCCAGGTGGTCCAGGAGGCGGACGGGGACCTGACCGTCGTCCTCGGCGAGCTGCACGCCTGCCTCGCCACCTGCGACCTGCCGTTCCTCGACTGGACCAGCGACGCCGGCTCCCTGCGCGACAAGGTGAACGCGGCGATCGGCGCACCTCGCCTGGTCCCGCTGCTCCCGGTCGACTGGAAGCGCAACAGCGGCCGCATGGTGCCCGCCCCCATCGGCGCGGGCGACCGGCTCATCGGGTTCACCCGGGCGCCGTTCGACGACCGGTCGCGGATCGACCCGGCCGCCGCGATCACCCTGACCGAGCGGGACGGCACGGTCACCGCGACCACGCCCGACGGGCGTGGGTGGAGCATGGCCGAACTGCTCGCCGTCCCGGTGTCGATCATCGCCGCGGACGCCTTCAAGATCGGGCTCGACCGGCCGCACGCCCCGCGCGTCGCCCTCGACGGGCTCGTCCTGTTCCGGGAGACCTGGCGGGTGCCGGTCGCGGAGATCCCGCTCGCCGCCAAGCCCGACCGGGCGGGCGACTACCTGGCCGTACGGCGCTGGCTGCGCGCGAGCGGGCTGCCCGACCAGGCCTTCGTGAAGTTCCCGCAGGAGACGAAGCCGTCCCTGGTCGACTTCACCAGCCCCACCCTCGTGCTCTCCTTCGCCAACCTCGTCCGCCGCACCCGGCTCCTCGACGCGGACGCCACCGTGATCCTCAGCGAGCCGTTGCCGCATCCCCGGGACTCCTGGCTCACGGGGGCCGACGGCGAGCGCTACGTCAGCGAACTCCGGCTGCAGATCAGCAGAAAGGTACCGGAATGACCGTGGCACCCTCCGCCGCGGCGACCCGCGCCGCAACCGCGGCCCGTCCCCGCGATCCGGACATCATCGCAACGATCGGCTCCACCCCGCTGGTCGCCCTCGACCGCCTCTTCCCGCCCACGCGCTTCCAGGTCTACGGCAAGTGCGAGCGGTTCAACCCGGGCGGCTCCATCAAGGACCGCGCGGCCCGTTCCATGATCGAACACGCCCTGTCCACCGGGGTGTTGATGCCGGGCATCTCCACCGTGGTGGAGTCCTCCTCCGGCAACCTGGGTATCGCCCTGGCCCAGCTCTGCAACTTCTACCGGCTCGACCTGATCTGCGTCACCGACCCGCGCACCACCGCCCAGAACGCCGCGATCATGCGGGCGTACGGGGCGACGGTCGAGGTCGTGGACCGGGACGCGGAGACCGGCGAGTACCTGCCGTCCCGGATCAGGCGGGTGCGGGAACTCCTGCGCACCCTGCCCGACGCCTACTGGCCCAACCAGTACGGCAACGAGTACAACGCCCTCGCCCACCAGCACACCATGCGCGAGATCCACGAGGCGCTCCCCGAAGCTCCCGACTACCTCTTCCTGGCCGCCGGCACCACCGGCACGCTGCGCGGCTGCGCCGAGTACATCGCCGCCGAGGGCCTGCCCACCCAGGTGGTCGCGGTGGACGCGGTGGGCAGCGTGATCTTCGGCCCGCCCGAGGCCTGGGAGCGCCGGCACCGCCGCACCATCCCCGGGCACGGCGCGGCGGTGGTCCCGGCGCTGCTGCGCCCCGGTCTCGCGGACCGGGTGGTGAAGGTGACCGACCTGGACTGCGTGCGCGGCTGCCGATCCCTGCTGGCGAAGGAGTCGATCCTCGCCGGCGGTTCGTCCGGCGCCGTCATGGCCGCCCTGCTGGACGCCTCCTCCTGGATCACGCCGGGTGCCACCTGCGTCGCGATCCTCCCCGACGGGGGCGACCGCTACCTCGACACGATCTACAGCGATTCCTGGGTGGAGTCCCGCTTCGGCTGACCGCCCGCCCGCGACGCGCCACGCGTCCCGCCCACTCTCCTTCCGTACTTCCCTTCACGCAGAGGAATTGACCAGTCATGAGAATCCTCGGTCGCGAGGACGTCGCCGCCGCGCTCGACGGCCTCGATCCCGCCGTGCTCGACGCGGTACGCACCGCGTACGTGCTGCACGGCCAGGGCCGCTCGGAGGTGCCGTTCTCCGGGTTCCTCCGCCCGCCCGGCGACGACGGCTCCCGCATCATCTCGCTCCCCGCCTACCTGGGCGGACCCGAGCCCGTCATGGGCCTGAAGTGGATCTCCTCGTTCCCGGCCAACGTCGAGCGGGGGCTGCAGCGCGCCTCGTCGGTGCAGATCCTCAACGACCTGCGCACCGGTTACCCGACCGCGGTCCTGGAGGCCAGCCAGATATCGGCGTCCCGCACCGCGGCGTCGGCCGCCCTCGCGAGCCGCACGCTGCACGGTGACCACGCGGTGCGCACGGCCGGCCTGATCGGCTGCGGCACCATCAACCGGCGTGTCCTGGACTTCCTGGTACTGGTCCACCCTGAGCTGCGCACGGTCACCGTCCAGGACGCGGTGCCCGGCCGCGCGGACACCTTCGCCGCCCAACTGGCCGCCGAGCGGCCGGAGATCACCTTCGTGGCCGGCGGTGTCGACGACGCGCTGCGCGCCGGCACGGTCTCCGTCGCCACCACCGACTCCAGCTACTGGCTCGACCTCGCCGCCCACCCCGACCGCCCCGGGCGCCAGGTGATCCTGCACCTGTCGCTGCGCGACCTGAGCACGGACTCCGTCCTGAACGCCTACAACGTGGTCGACGACGTCGAGCACGTGATGCGCGAGGGGACCTCGCTGCACCGCGCCGAGCAGGAGGTGGGCCACCGCCGCTTCGTGGGCGCCGAGATAGCCACCGTGCTCGGCCGGAGCGAGGGGCCGGAGACCCGGGGGACCGTCGTCTTCTCCCCCTTCGGCCTCGGCATCCTCGACCTCGCCGTCGCCAGGGCGATCCTCACGGCGGCCACCCGGGACGGCATCGGCACCGAGGCGGACGGCTTCGACCCCGGCTCGCACCGGGTCACCGCGGCCATGGCGGGAGTCGCGGCATGAGCTTCCTCTTCCCCGAGGGCACCCGGGCCCTGGTCACCGGCGCCTCGCGCGGTATCGGCGCGGCCACCGCGCTGGCGCTCGCGGAGCACGGCTGCGACGTCGTCCTCAACTACCACTCCAGCGCGGCCAAGGCGGAGTCGGTCGCGGAGCAGATCCGCGCCCTGGGCCGCGAGGCCCTCCTCGTCCAGGCCGATGTCGGTGACGAGGCCCAGGTCATGGCGATGTTCAAGCGGATCCGCACCGAGTGGGGGCCGGTCCAGGTCGCCGTCCTCAACTCCGGCGTGACCGCCGACGGCCACCTCGCGGCCATGAGCAGCGCCAAGTGGCAGGAGGTCATCGGCACCAACCTCACCGGCTCCTTCCTCACCGCCCGCGAAGCCACCAAGCAGATGTACGCGAGTGGCGGCTCCATCGTCCTGATCGCCTCCACCAGCGGAATCGCCGGCCGGGCCGGCCAGGCCAACTACGCCGCCAGCAAGGGCGGAGTGATCTCCCTGGCCAAGACCCTCTCGTACGAGGTCGCGCCGCGCGGCATCCGCGTCAACGTCGTCGCGCCGGGGTTCATCGACACCGACATGGTCAAGAAGGTCCCCCCGGCCCACCTGAAGGAAGCCCTCCAGGTGATTCCGCTCGGCCGCACCGGCACCCCTGCCGAGGTCGCCCAGGCCGCCGTCTTCATGGCCTCGTCCGCCGCGTCGTACATCACCGGAAAGGTGCTGACCGTCGACGGCGGAATGATCCCCAACTGACCGCAACACCCACCGATTCACAGGAGGAAACCACATGTCCACCGCCACCTTCGAGGACATCCGCACGCAGGCCGAGGCCCGTCTCGACAAGAACATGAAGGTCAAGTCGATGATCATCGACCGGCTCGGTCTCGAAGTCGAGCCGGCCGTCGTCTCCGACAACCAGCCGCTGTTCGGCCGGGGCCTGGAGATGGACTCGCTGGACACGCTGGAGATCGTCGTCATGGTCAACAACGAGTTCGACGTGCTGATCAGCGACGACGACTTCGAGGCCTTCGGCTCCATCAACTCCCTGGTCGACTTCATCGAGGACCGGGAGACCGGCGCGTGAGCCCCGCGACCGCACTCCTCGAAGCGCAGGCCCCCGCGCCGGTGCGCAAGGCCCTGAGCTACTCGTCCGACGACATCAAGCGGATGCTGCCGCACCGCTGGCCGATGCTGATGATCGACCGGGCCTACGACGTCGTCCCGGGAGTCTCGGGCCGCGGCATCAAGAGCGTCTCCGTCAACGAGCCGTTCTTCGCCGGGCACTACCCGGACCACTCGATCATGCCCGGCGTGATGATCGTCGAGTCGATGGCCCAGCTCGTGGCCGTCGTCTACGTCGCGGAGATCCTCGAAAGCGCCGAGGGCACGGGAGGGGACGACGCCTCGCAGAGCGTCGGCTACCTCGGCTCCATCAGCAACATGAAGTTCTCCCGGCTCGTCGTCCCCGGGGACCAGCTCACGCTGGAGGCCAAGCTCGGGCAGCGCCTCGGCGGCCTGCGCCAGGTGAAGGTGCGGGCGACCGTCGGAACCGAGCTCGCCGCCGCCGGGACGCTCGTCGTCACCACCGGCCGCAAGGGCTGAACTCCCCCTCTCCCTCCGGAGAGAAGACCAACCCAAGCCACAAGACCGACAGAAGGAGGTGTGGTCATGGCCCTCACGATCCGCCCGTACCAGGAGAGCGACGCGCACGCCATCGCGGAGCTCTACAACCGCCACCGCGACAACCCCAACCCGGTCGCCGGGGGTGTCAGCGGCGCCGAACTCGCCCGCGAGCTGGCCGAGCGGGAGACGGCGACGTTTTTGGTGGCCGAGGACGACGACCGGCTCGTGGGTACGTTCGGCCTCTTCCACAACACCGGCCGGCGCTCGGGCCGGGCGGGTGAACTCATCGCCGACATGTTCTTCGTCCACCCCGCCCACCGGGGCGGCCTGGTCACCGGGCGGCTGTTCACCGAGGCCGTCGAATGGATGATGCGCACCGGCTGCCTCGTGCTGCGGCTGACCGTCAACCCGGCCAACACCGTGGCCTTCCGGCTCTACCGGCGCGTCGGCTGCGTGTCGGTGGGCCGGGCGGTCCCCGGCGAGGACGGCAACGTCGAGCTGCACAACTACATCCCGCTCGTCGTACGCGGCGTCCTCGCCGACCTCGGCGAGCGGGCCACGGCGGCCCTCGGCAGCCTGACCAGCTTCGCGTCCGTCACCGAGTCCCGCGACGACGAGCTGCGCTCGGACGTACGGGTGGTGGACGGGGTCCGCACCGTCGACTACAGCCTGGCGCTCGGCGAGTTCCGGATCGACGCGTCCGTGGACGTGGACCGGGGCGCCGTGCGCGAGGCACGCCTCGTCGAGCCCGACGGCGCGGAGCGCGCACTGCGCATCACCCGGCCTCCGTACGAGGTGCGGGCCCCGCGCGGAGTGGCGCCGTACCGGTTCACCGAGTCCGGCCTCACCTGCGAGGTGGACGGGGACGACGGCACGCTGAGCGTCCTGGTGGCCGGGCACCCCGGCCCGGTACTCGTCTCGACCTGGCCGAGCTGCCGGGCCGACCGCCCGGCCGGCTGGCGCGAGGGCGAGCCCCGCGACCTCACCCTGGAGCCCGTCGAGGGCGGGGTGCGGGTCACCGAGCGGGACGGCGACGCCACGGTCACCGGCACCTTCACCCTGGACGGCACCGGGCTGCTCCAGGAGTTCACCCGCACCGGCTCCGCCACCGGCCGGATCTTCCAGACCGTGGGCCTGCGCCAGGGCGTCTTCACCGACGCCGAAGGACAGGACCACCCGATCGGGCTGGGCCAGGGGGTGCGCGACGCATCCGAGATCGTCGCCGCCTCCCGGACCGTCCCGGAGGGCGCGGAGCTGACCTGGCGGGGGCGGGACGTACGCGTCCAGCTGCCGGTGGACGGGCCCCTGCGGCTGGTCCACAGCACGCTCCTGGAGCGCCGCTGCGAACCCGGCGCGGACGGCGTGGCCCGGATGCGCACCACCATCCGCCCGAGCGGCGCGGACACCCCGCGCCTCCTGGAGGCGCACGCCGCCGCGGGAGGCGTCACCGTCTGGCGGGAGGGCACCACCAAGGTGCTGCGCAGCCCCTACCCCCGCACCCGCTCCTACGGCTACAACCCCCACTGGTCCGCGGGCCTGTGGGTGACCCACGAGAACAGCCGCCACGACCGGGCCGCGGGGCTCGGCTGGGGGGTGCCGGCCCCCGGTGCCTGGGAGGAGAAGCACCCCCTCGGCTTCCACGCCCCCGAGTCCGGCCTCGACTGGGAGATCGCCGCCGACGGCGACGGGATCCGCGTCGACGTACGGGCCGGCGGGACGGACCGCGAGAGCGTGGTCTGGCTCACCCCGCAGACACCGCTCAAGACGGCCGTCGTCCTCGACTCGGACGGCGAGCGCTGGGAGCTGAGCTCCGGCGACTTCCGCCAGGTGTGGGCCCGCCGGGCGGCCGTCCGGCTCTCCGACGGACGGTGGCTGCACTGCGCCCCCGCCGCCGGTCCGCACGACGAACTGGTGCTGCGCGCCTCGCCGTCGGGCCTGCTCGTCGGCGGCGTGTCCGCCGCACGGGAGAGCTCCTGGCTGCTCTCCGTGCACGACGTACCCCTTTCCTTCTGAAACCACCGACCCGAAAGGCAACGACAGATCATGACCGCCACCACCATCGCCCCGGCCGTCCGCACCGCCTCCGAGGACTACGCCACCCTGCGCACCGCCGTCGGCGCCTACCGCGTCACCGCCCCACTGGTCCGGCTGACCGGTGACGACCGGCTGACCTTCCTGGACGGCTTCCTCGCCAAGTCCGCCGACTACGTGGAGCCCGACTCGGTCCGTGAGGTGCTGGCGCTGAACGCGGACGGCACGCCGTTCGCCATCCTGCTGCACTTCGAGATCGGCGAGGAGTCGTGGCTGCTGCCGCGCACCGCCGTCACCGCCGTCGAACTCGGCGAGTACCTCGGCCGGTTCGACGCGTCCGCCGGCGTCACCGTCGAGATCGCCCCCGAGGGCTGGGGCGCCACCGCCTTCGAGGGTCCCGTGGCGTGGTCGGTCGCGGCCGGCTTCGTGGACTTCGACATCTCCGGCCTGACCCTGCACGCCGTCACCGAGTCCACCCTCGACGTCCCCGGCGCCACCGCCCACCTGGCCCGCGTCGGCACCACCGGAGAGTACGGCTACCTGCTGCTGTCCGACGCCCCGCAGGCCGCCCACGAGGCGGTGCTCGCGGGCGTCGCCGACAAGGGCGGCGCCGAGATCGGCGAGGAGGGCCTCTCCCGGGTCCAGACCGAGGCCGGCATGGGCGTGTACAGCGCCGGCTTCGGCGAACTGGGCGTCGCGGAGGCCGACCTGGCCTGGATGATCGACTGGAGCCGGACCGGCGAGTTCCACGGCTCCGACGAGCTGACCGCGCCGACCGGGTCCGAGGCCCGCCTCACCGCACTCGTCGCCCCGGTCGGCAGCCGCTTCGCAGCCGGTACCCCGGTCACCGCGGCCGGCCAGGAGGTCGGCACCGTCCTCCACCAGGCGCCGGCCGCCAACCCGGAGGAGGAGCTGGTCCTGGCCCTGCTCGACAACCCCTTCTGGGTGCCGGGGCTGGAACTGACCGCCGCGGACCGGGCCGGGGACGAGCGCCCGGTGCGCACCGCGACCCTGCCCCGGGTCATCGCCCGCTCCCTCACCATCAAGATCGCCTGAAAGGCCGGGTCATGACACCTGCGAACATCGCCCTGACAGGCCTGGGCCTGATCACCGGCGCCGGTGACGACGTGGAGAAGAGCTGGTCGTCGATCGCGGCCGGCACCACCGGCATCCGCACCAACACCCTCTTCGACACCTCCGAGCTGCTCACCGACTGGGCGGGCATGGCCACCGCCGAGCAGCCCGCCGACCTGGACCGCTGCTACGCGCTCGCGGCCACCGCGATCCGCGAGGCCCTGCACGGCAGCGGCCTCGACCTCGCGGCCGTGGACCGCGACCGGGTGGCCGTCGTGGTGGGCTCCAGCCTCGGCGCCATGCCGACGCTGGAGGCCACCCACCGCACCTTCGTCCTGGAGGGAAGGCTGGACGTCGAGCAGGCAGTCGCCTCCCAACTCCCCTGCGTGGGCGACTACATCGCGGCGGAGTTCGACCTGCGCGGCCCGCGCGTGGTCCTCTCCAACGCCTGCGCGGCCAGCGCCGTCGCCCTCGGCTACGCCGCCGAGCTGCTGTGGAAGGGCGACGTCGACTACGTCGTGTGCGGCGGCGTCGACCCGCTGGCGGAGCTGTCCGCCTACGGGTTCAGCGCGCTCGGCGCGCTGGACGCCGAGCCGTGCTCGCCGCTCTCCGCCTCCACCGGACTCACCCTCGGCGAGGGCGCCGGATTCATGGTCCTGGAGTCGGTGGAGCGGGCCGAGGGACGCGGCGCCCGCGTCCTCGCGGAGCTGGGCGGATACGGCCTGTCCTGCGACGGCTACCACCAGACCGCGCCCGACCCCAGCGGCAAGGGCGCCTGCGCCGCCATGGCACAGGCCCTCGACACGGCGGGCCTCACCCCCGCCGACGTGGACTACCTCAACCTGCACGGCACCGGTACCCCCGCCAACGACGCCTCCGAACCCAAGGCGCTGAAGCTCCTGTTCGGCCTGGAGATACCGGCGGCCAGCTCCACCAAGTCGATCCTCGGCCACACCCTCGGCGCGGCCGGCGCGGTCGAGGCCGTGGTGAGCACCCTGGCCATCGACCGGGGCACGCTGCCGCCCACCATCAACACCCGGGGCGTCGCCTCTCCGTACGGCCTGGACGTCATCCCGGAGACCGGCCGCGACGCGCGCCCCGAGGTGGTGGTGTCGAACTCCTTCGCGTTCGGCGGCAACAACGCCTCGGTCGTCATCAACCGGCCCGGCCGTACCGGCTCCCGGCCGCCCCGCCGCGAGGCCGTCCAGGAGGTCGTCGTCACCGGCGTCGCCGGCCTTGCCGGAACGGCCGGCGGCACCGAGGCGATCACCGCGGCGTTCGCCGAGGGACGGCCCTGCTTCGACACCTTCGAAGAGGTCGTGGGCATCGGCAGGGTGCCGGTCGGCCGGGTGGACATCAAGGCCGCTTCGCGCGGTACGAACCCCAGCCGGGCCCGCCGCATGGACCCGCTGAGCCTGCTCGCCGCGTCCGCCGTGAACGACCTGTACGCACGCCACGGCAAGCCGTCGCGTGACGTGGCGGAGTCGACCGGCATCGTCTTCGCCACCGGGTACGGTCCGGTGACCTCGGTCCTGCGGTTCCACGAGGGCGTGGTGCGCTCGGGCATCACCGGTGCCAACCCGTCCCTGTTCGCCAACACCGTCGTCAACGCCGCCGCCGGCCACGTCGCGATGCTCCACCGCTTCCGCGGCTACACCGCGACCATCGCCAACGGCGGCACCAGCTCCGTGCTCGCGCTCCAGCTCGCCGCCAGGGTCATCGCCCGCGGCGCAGCGGCACGGATCATGGTGGTGGTCGCCGACGAGTTCCCCGAGCAGGCCCTCGCCACCCAGGCGGCGCTGCCCGGCTACGCCCGGTCCGCGCACGTCGTGCCCGGCGGGCGCACCGGTACCGTCCTCAGCGAGGGCGCCGCCGCGATCCTGCTGGAGAGCCGGGAGGCGGCCCGGGACCGGGGCGCCGACGTCCTGGCGCGGGTCCGCGGCTTCGGCGCCAGTGGCGAATCGGCCGGTATCGGCCGCATCGCCAGGGACGGCGCGGCCTGGGGGCGCTCCCTGCGCTCCGCGCTCGCCGAGGCGGACCTCGGCCCGGAGGGGATCGGCACGGTCGTCTCGGCCGCGTCCGGCCACCCCCTGGTCGACCTGGCCCAGCGGGCGGCCCTGCGCCACACCGGGCTCGAAGGCCGGCCGGTCCTCGCTCCCAAGGCCCTGCTCGGCGAGACCTACGGCAGCGCGGGCGCCCTCGGCCTGGTCGCCGCCCTCACCGGTGCCGGCACCTCCGGCCCCGTGCTGCTGTCGAGCTTCGCGTACGGCGGCAGCTACGCGGCGGCCGTCCTCGACCCGGAGGCGTGATGGGCGCCCTGATGGGACTGCTCCTCGATCCGGGACGGACCGGGTACACGCTGGCGCCCGACGGGCCGTCGGCGGTGGGGGAGGCGGTGGGGGAGGCGATCAACGTCCTGGTCTCCCGGCACCGCGGGCTGCCCCGCGACCGGATGGGGCACCGCCTGTCCGCCTCGGGCCGCTCCCTGATCGTCGGGGCGCTCGACACGACGTACGGCATCCGGATCACCGCCGCCGACCTGGCGCGGGACGGCCACAAGCGCTGGTCGGTGCCCGCCCTGGACCTGTCCGCCTCGGTGGCGCACGCCGGCGCCTACAGCGCCGTGGCCTTCGCGCCCGCCGGACGCGCCATCGGCGTGGACATCCAGGACGAGCGCGACCGGCCGGGCGCCCTGCGCTGGCTCGGTGACCTGCTCGGGCGCGAGGAGCCGGCCACGATCAGGGACTTCGCCGAGTGCGAGGCGCTCATCAAGGCCTCGCACCTGACGAAGGAGACCTTCGCCGGAACCCGGCTGCCTCCGTGGCAGCCGGGCTGGCGGCCCACGAACACCGGTACCTACGAGGTGCGTTCGGTCGTCCTGCGGCCCGAGGACGAACCGCCTCTGCACCTCGCCCTCGCCTGCGACGCACCGGCCCCGGTGCGCTTCCACCACCTGGAGGAGGAATGACCCTCACCGCCGCGCGGCCGTACACCCGCCGCATCTCCCCGATCGAACGGGGATATCTCAACGCCGCCGCGACCGGCACCCCGCAGCTCATCCAGATGGTGATCGAGGGCGAGGGAACACTCGACGCCGTCGCGCTGGGCCGGGCCGCGCGCGCGGCGACCGAGGCGAGCCCCGGTCTCGCGGTACGCCGCCGGGGCCCGCTGTGGCGCGCCGACGGCACCGCCCCCGAGGTCGTGGAACTGCCCGCCGGTACCGGTCTCGACCACCCGTTCTTCCACCGCGATCTGTCGGTGGTCACCGGGCCCGTCTGCGAACTGGGCCTGATCCGTGACGGGGAGACCACCCGGCTCGTCGTCCGGGCCAGCCACATCGTCACCGACGGGCGCGGTCTGCGGCAGTGGATCGCGGACCTCTTCCGGGCCCTGCGCGACGAGGACCTGGCGGGCTGCCCGGACACGGTGGACGACGCGCACTTCCGCGCGGCGGCGGGCGACGTCCGCCCGGCCCCCGAGGCCACCCGTCTCACCGGACTGCCCGCCATCATCGGCCGGGGGCCCGCGGGCGAGCGGCCCCTGTGGCTGAGCCGCCGGGTGCCGGCCGCCCCGTCCGGGGTCACCGCACGCGCGGCGGCGGCGCTCTCCCGCCACCTCACCACGGACACCGGCCGCCTGATCGTCCCGGTGGACCTGCGCCGCCACGACACCACGACGCGCTCCACCGCGAACCTGACCTCGCAGCTCGTACTCGACCTGCGCCGTGACGACGCCTGGAAACGCGTCCACTCCACGCTGGTGCGCGCCCTGATCGCCAAGACCGAGGTCGCCGTCCTCGACCGTGACTTCCTGCGCGACAACCCGTTCGCCAACAACCTGAGCGAGGCGCGCGCGTTCGACGGCAACAGCTTCCCCTGCACGGCGATCATCTCCGACCACGGCGAGGTCGACCCGTCGGCCTTCTCGACGCCGGACTTCCGCGCCGACTCCTTCCGCACCCTGCCGATGCTGGTCCCGTACGCCGAGATGTTCCTGAGCGCCTGCCGCGTGGGCGACAGCACCGAGCTGACCCTGGCCTGCCGCGACCGGCCGGGCGCCCGGGAGAAGGCCGAGGCGCTCCTGGACGACGTCGCCGAGGCCCTGAGCTCCGCCTGAGCCGGCGATCCGCTCCCGGCGGTCGCCTCCGTCCCGGCAGGCGAACCAGGTCCCGGCAGGCGATTCCGCCTCTGCGGGCGACCCGGTCCCGCCGGGCGCTCCTGCCTCGGCACGGTGCGACTGACCCTCGCCGTGGCCGCCCTCCTCCCCGACCTGAGGCACACCGCCTGCATGGTCGCCTGCCGGGTCGCCGCGAGCGCTCCGGCCCAGGCGACCCCACCCGGTCACGAAAGCCCCAGCCGCAGCCCTGCCCCACCTGCCCAGCCCCAGCCCTTGCCCCGACCGGACCCGAGGTCCGGTCCACCACCCACCCGAAGGACGACCCCGTATGTCCCTGGACCAGAGAACCGAGCCCCCGGCGTCCGCGGCGGACCCGACCCCCGTGGCGGAGCCCGTACCCGCGGTGGACCCGACGCCGCCGGCGGACCGTTCCCCGGCGACGAACGCCGGCCCGGCGGAGCCGGCTCCCGAGGCCGACGCGCTTCCCGGGGCCTCCGGGGCCGACGCGCCTTCCGGGACCTCCGGGACCTCCGGGACCTCCGGGGCCTCCGGGGCCGACGCGCCTTCCGGGGCCGAGGCGCCTTCCGGGGCCGAGGCGGCTCCCGCCGCGGACCGAGGCGGTCCGGCGGCGGTCCGTGACCCGGCGGCCGCCGCGGCCACCCGCACCGCGATCCTCACCATCGCCGTGGCCGTGGGCGGCGCCTTCGTCGCCCAGCTCGACACCACCATCGTCAACGTCTCGCTGGCCGACACCTCCGCCCGCTTCGGTGCCATCACCCAGGTCCAGTGGGTCGTCACCGCCTACCTGCTGGCCCTGGTCGCCCTGATGCCGGCCGCGGGCTGGCTGGCCTCCCGTTTCGGCACCCGCCGCACCTTCGTCGCCTCCGTCGCCGTGTTCGGGATCGGCTCGGCGGCCTGCGCCTTCAGCACGACGCTCCCCGAACTGATCGCCTCGCGCGCCCTGTCCGGTGCCGCCGCGGGCGTGCTGGTCCCGGTCGCCACGATCCTGCTCACCAGCGGCATGCCCCGTGAACGCCTCGGCCAGGTCCAGGCGCTGAACGGCAGCGTCATGCTGATCAGCCCGCTGCTCGGCCCCACCGTCGGCGGCCTCCTGGTCAACGCCTGGGACTGGTGGGCGGTCTACGCCGTCAACATCCCGCTGTGTGCCGTGCTGTTGGTGGTGGCGCTGCGCCGCGTCCGCAAGGACGCCCCCGCCGTCGCGGGCGGTGGCCGCCCGCTCGACGTGCTGGGGCTGCTGACCGCCGCCGCCTGCACGGTCGGTGTGGTCCTCGCCGTGCACGCCTTCTCCGAGACGGGTCTGTCCGCCAGCCCCGCCTCCCTGATCCCGCTGGTGGTGGGCCTGGCGAGCGGCGCCGTCTTCGTACGTCACCAACTGCGCACCGCCACACCGCTGCTGGACCTGCGCCTGTTCGCGCACCGCGTCTACCGCACGGCCGCGATCAACATCTTCTGCCTCGGCTTCGTCCTCTTCTCCCCGATGATGCTGATCCCGCTGTACTTCGAGTCGGCACGCGGCGAGAGCGCCGTCACCACGGGTCTGCTGATGTCGGCGGGCGGCACCGGAGTCGTCGTCGCGGGCCTCGCCTGCCGCCCGATCATGAAGAAGATCGGCGGCGGTACGACCGTCGTCATCGGGATCGTCCTCACCATGCTCGCGACCGTGCCGCTGACCGCCCTGTCGTCCAGCACGTCGTACGTGCTGCTGTGCGCGGCGATCGCGGTACGGGGCCTGGGCACGGGCCTGACCATCGTGCCGGCCATGACCCGCGCCTTCGAGTCGGTCGAGCCGCGCTCCATCCCGGACGCCTCCACCCAGCTCAACCTGGTCCAGCGGATCGGCGGCACCTTCGCCCTCGCCGTGGTCACGGTCGTCCTCGACAGGGCCGCGCACTCCCACCACGGGCTCGTACCGGCCGCGTTCGCCGACTCCTTCGGCCTGCTGCTCGCCGTCTACGCGCTCACCCTCGCCCCGGCCGTCGCGCTGCTGATCGCGGATCGACGGGAGAAGGCGGCACGGGCCGCCGCGCTTCAGTAACGACGCAGCGGCTGGACCCGGTTGACCGCGTCCAGCCGGGAGGTCGCCCCGAGCTTGTCGAAGATGTTCCGCAGATGGCGCTTGACAGTGCCCTCCGTGATCCCCAGGCGGGTGCCGATCTGCCGGTTGCTCAGTCCCTGTGCGACCAGCTCCATCAGCTCCCGCTCACGGAGGGTGAGGGTGTCCGCGGACGCCTGCTCCCGCTCGGACCGCGAGCCGCTCGGCGTGCGCGGCAGGTACATCGTCCTGCCGCCCGCCATCGCGCTGCGTATGGCGGCGACCAGGACATCCCGGTCGGCCTCCTTGTGGAGGTAGCCCACGGCCCCCGCGGACAGCAGCGAGTCGATGAGCTGGCGGTTGTCGTGCATCGTCAGCATGATGATCCGCGCCTCGGGCGCCGCCTGGCGGATACCCCGCAGGTTGGCGAGCGGGCCGGGCCCCGGCATCTCCACGTCGAGCAGCACGAGGTCCGGCCGGTGCAGGCCCGCCATCCGTACCCCGCTCGGTCCGTCGTCGGCCTGGGCGACCACCGTCAGCCCCTCGTACATCTCCAGGAGTTCGCACAGTGCCTCGCGCAGCAGCCGGTGGTCGTCCACGGCCAGCACCCGGATGTCCCCGGTGGTGTCCGCCCCCGCGCTCATCGGTCGCCCGCCCCGGTGCCGTCCAGCGGGATGCGGAGCTGGACGCGCGTCCCCTGACCGGGCTGGCTGATCAGCTCCAGCGTCCCGCCGAGGGCGGCCACCCGCTGCCGCATGGCGGTCAGGCCGGTGCCGTCACCGTCGCGCGGGTTCGGCAACCCGACCCCGTCGTCGGTGACGGTGGCGTGCGCCGCGTCGGGGAAGACGCTGACGAGGATGTCGATGTGGTTGGCCCTGGCGTGTGCGAAGGCGTTGCGCAGGGCTTCGCGCACCACGAGGAACAGCTCCTGGCGGGTCTGTTCGGGCAGCCAGGACTCGTCGCCGTCGATACGGGAGTCGACTTCGGCCGGCCGGTCGGAGGCGGCGGCGCTGTAGGCGTCGATCTCCTCCTTCAGACCGTCGTGCAGTTCGTTGACGCGCAGTCCGCTGACCATCGTGCGGGTGAAGCTGAACACGTCCCGCAGCGCCTGCCGGGCGTCCTGGAGCCGGTCGCGGGTGGAGGCGACCCCTCGCGCCTGCTCCATGGTGTACAGGTCGAGACAGCGCAGCGCCAGGCTGATGCTGCTGCCGATGTGGTCGTGCAGATCGCGGGCGAGCTGGTGGCGGCGGGCGGTGCTGGCCTGACCGACGTTGTGCAGGGTCGTCGACTCGTAACCGATGGCGGCGGCGCTGACCCGCGCGAAGATGCCTTTGTGCAGCATGCGTACGGCGGTCAGGAACCGGGAGAGCGCGACCTCGGCGGGGAGCTGGGTGGCGGCCTCGGTCATCGTCTCGACCGCCACGTCGAACAGCACGCGTGCCGCGTGCACCGAGTCGATCGGCGAGACCTTCTCGAAGGAGCGCTGCACACCGAGCGCCATCGAGGTCAGTTCGGCTTCCGCCGCCACCTGTACGGGCGTGCCGTGCAGGGTGGCGATGCACTCGTCGAGGATCTGCCGGGCCTGTCTCTCGCAGGAGACCCAGAGCTCCGGACGCAGGACCAGCGGATTGGCGGCCGTTCGCAGACCGTCGGCGTAGCGGGCCACGGAGGAATCGATCAGACAGGACCGGTCGGTCGCCGGGTCGGCGGAGAGTTCCACGGTGCGCCCCCTCGATATGAGGAGTCGTCAGGGCCAGGACGGCACGACTCCCCACAATCCCCCGTCCGGCGCGATCATAGTAAGGGGCTCACGATCAGAAGGCGAGTTCCCAAAAGGGGGCAAGAAGCTCAGGCCAAGACCAGCGCGGCCAGTGCGGCCAGGTGGACGGCGTACTGAGTGGCCATCCAACTCCGGTACGGGCCACGTATGTTGCCGTCCCCGGCTGTTCCGTCCTGCGTCCGCGGCGGCAGGCAGCGTCCGGCCACGCACAGCGCGCCCACGGCGAACGCGGCGGCGGCCACGTCGAGCGGCAACTCGCGTACCCACAGGGCTCCGGCCGTGAGGACCAGGGTCAACGCCCCGCCGGACGCGGCGCAGAAGCGCCGGGCGCTGTGATCGCCGCGGACGACGGCCAGGGTGCGCCGGCCCGCGAGTGCGTCCCCCCGGGTGCTGCCCAAGTCCTTGGCGACGGCCGCGATCAGCCCCACCCCCAGCGAGAGCACCAGGGCGAAGACGGCCGCCTCGGCGGTGAGTTCGCTGCCGGACGAGGCGACTCCGGCGAGATAGGTGGTTCCCGCGGCGGCGCAGGTGACCCCGGAGGCCGACCAGGAGCGGCACTTGGCGGCGATCCGGGGCGCGGAGTAGGCGTATCCCAGAGCGAGGAAGACAGCGGTGGCCTCGACCACCCTCCACCCCGCGGCGCAGCTGAGCAGCAGCCCGGCCAGTGCGGTCACCACCACGGCCCGCCGGGCCGCCACCTCGGTCAACCGGCCACTTGCCAGGGGTCTTTGGGACCGGTTGGCCCGGTCCTCACGCAGGTCGCTCACCCCGTTGAAGACGTAGACGCTCACCGTCGCCGCCCACCAGGCGGCCGTTCCGACCAACAGGTGCGGGGCGTCGGGCCGGTGGTGCGCGGCAGACGCCGTCAGCAGCGCACCCGTGACGAACCGCAGGACGAACATCACCTGTACCAGCGGGCGCGCCTCCCGCAGGCACAGCCGCACGGTGCGGGCCGTCGAGACGAGGGAGGGCCACGGGGTGTCGAACGCGGTGATGGCGGAGGGGGACGAGGGGGAGAGGCGAGGCGTAAGGGCCTGTGTCATGGGGGGAACGTAAGGCGGGAATTCGTGGTTCCGACGTGTGTCTTTTGAGGTACGCCATGTGTCTTGGGGAGTACTCGCGTTGAATACGGGGAGCCCGCGCGCCTAGCGTCCTGACTGTCGCAATCACACTGCACGATGCGGAACGTCGGGGGTGCGGGAAATGGATTTCCTGGTTCTGGGACCGGTGGAAGTGCGTGAGTCGGGGGTGCCGGTCCGGCTCCGCGGGATGCGCCGCCGCCGACTTCTGGCTCTACTGCTGCTGAACGCGCGATACGCGGTCTCCATGGACGCCCTGGTGGACGAGCTGTGGCAGGACCCGCCCGCCTCCGCCCGCCACCAGGTGCACAACGCGATCCGCGATCTGCGTGCCGCGCTGGCCGGCTCCGAAGGGGCCGGACTCATCACGGTGGACGTCGGCTACCGCCTGGACGTGGCGGCCGACGCGGTGGACGCCCACCGCTTCACCGACGGGGTCCGTGCCGCCCGCGCCGCCCGGCGCGAGGGCCGCGACGCCGATGCGATGCGACAGCTGCAGGCGGCGGTCGACCTGTGGCGCGGCGATGCCTTCGCCGGCATCGACTGCCCGGCGGTGACCGCAGTCGCGGCCGGACTCGACGAGCAACGGCTCAGCGCCATCGAAGAGTTGATGGATCTCCGGCTCGCGGCCGGGGAGACCGGCTCGCTGGTCGCCGAACTGTTCGCACTGGCCGCCAGGCATCCGCTGCGCGACGCCCTGCGCGGCAGCCTGATGCTCGCGCTGTACCGGAGCGGCCGGCAGGCCGACGCCCTCGCCGTCTACGACGAGGGCCGCCGGCTGCTCGCTGACGAACTGGGCCTGGAACCCGGCCCCCGGCTGCGCCGCCTGCACGCCGAGATCCTCGCGGACGCCCCACGGGTGCAGCTCCAGGCACCCGCGGCCGGCCGGCCCGCCACGGTCCGCCCCGCGACCCCTCACCCCGCGACCGTCCGCCCCGCCGCGGTCCACCCCGCGACCGTCCCCGCCACGACCGTCCCCGCCACGACCGTCCACGCCGGGGCCGTCCTCCCCACGACCGTCCGCCCCACGACCGTCCGCCCCGGCCAGGAGAACTACCTGCCGCGCGACCTGCCCGACTTCACCGGCCGTGCCACCGAACTGGCGCTGCTCGACCGGGCCGTCGACGGCCAGGGCGCCGGTTCTCCCCGCACGGTCGTGATCGACGGCATGGGCGGCATCGGCAAGACGGCGCTCGCCGTCCACTTCGCGCACCGCCGCACCACGGGCCACCCGGACGGCCAGTTCTACGTCGACCTGCACGGTTTCAGCCCGTCGCGCGCCCCGCTCACTCCCGAGGAGGCGCTGGGTGTGCTGCTGCGCTCCGACGGCGCCGCGCCCGACACCCTCCCGGACGGCCTCGCCGAGCGCAGCGCCATCTGGCGCTCCCGTCTCGCGGGCCGCCGCGCCCTGCTCGTCCTCGACAACGCCGCCGACGCGGCGCAGGTGGACCCCTTGCTGCCCGGCACGGGCGACACGCTCGCCCTGATCACCACCCGCCGCAAGCTGACCGCGACGGACGGCGCCCTCTCGCTGCCCCTGGGCGCGCTGGCCCCGGCGGAGGCGGAGGCCCTGTTCCGCCGCATCGCGGGCGACGCCTGCGCCGGCTCGTCCCTCGACCGTACGGTCGCTCTGTGCGGGCACCACCCACTGGCCCTGCGCATCGCGGCGACCCGCCTGCGCGACCGCCCGTCGTGGACCGTGCCGGACGTGACGGCACGCCTGCGTACGAGCGCGGGCCGTACCGGGTTCCTGCGCACGGCAGACCGCGACCTGATGTCCGTCCTGGCCCTCTCGTACGGCCAACTGTCCGACGAGGCACGGGCGTTCACCCGGACGCTCGCACTGCACCCGGCCGCAGTCCACGACATCGCGCAGGCCTGCGCCGCCACCGGCCTCGCCCCCTCGGCCGTGGAGTGCCTCTTCGACACCCTCCTCGACCACAACCTGGCCGACGAGCCGAGCCCCGCCCACCTCGCGATCCCCCCGCTCCTGCGGGACTGCGCCCACACCTTCCCCCTCCCGTCCCCCGACGCCGCCCGCCTGCTGACGGCAGTGGCCTGAACTGGGCCGTGATCGAGGGGCCGACCGGCCCCCGGCGACGGTGACCAGGGAGAGATGCGTGAGCGACAACCAGCAGGCCATCACCGAGGACCAGCGGCGCCGGGCCGCGCTGATCTGGGACTACCACCAGATGCACCACCAACTGCGCCCCGTCGACGTGGCGATCGGCCTGGGCAGCCACGACCTCGGCGTCGCCACCCACTCCGCCGAGCTGTACCGCGCCGGGCTCTTCCACACCCTGGTCTTCACCGGCGGCAACAGCCCCACCACCGCCAAGGTCTTCCCGCGCGGCGAAGCCGTCCACTGAGGTCCCGCAGGACGTGCGCGGAGCGTACGAATCCCTCGTCCGTGATGGCTTCATCAGCCGTCTCGTCGCTGCATGACCTGCCCGAGCCGGACGGGCTGTGCGCGATTCACCGGCGACCGGGCCCGGGGTTGACCACACTGGATCGTCAACGAAGAAGGGCCCCGCAACTCCCACAGATGCAGGTGTTGCGAGGACCGCTAGAACCCAAGAAGCTGCGGGGCCCTTCGACGTATTGCCCGGTGAGAGTAATCGTCCTCGTCTTCCGCGGCCTCGGAGACGTGGGCGGCGAGTTCGGTGGACGAGCGGACCTGAACGTGCAAGGCGTCGCTCAGCTCCTGGAGAATCTCGCTGACGGTTTTGGATTCGTCCTTGTTCACCGATTGCGCTTCCGTCGACGTCATGTGGCGTGAGCCGCAGGACGGTAGGACGGGGCAAAGGAGCGCAATCAAGTACGCATGAGGGGCGCAGGAGGAGCTACCAGGGCCATCGCTGGCAGCCTGGGAGATCTGAGCGGAACACCTTGCGTCTCAACTTCGCAGGAGCCCCATTAGCGAGTCTCGGCGGATCCGTTGTGTGAGCGCGAGCTGCTCCTGCAGCCGTCGCTCATGTTCATCCAGCTGCCTCATCGCGTCGGCGACCGCCTGTTGCACTCCGAGATCTGGCAGTGCAACAGGCAATTCACACAAAGCATTGAGAGAGATGGTTTTCATGGTCATACCCCCCGTGGAGTGGGCATCGAGCCATTGGCGTGCCTCCGTACTGCGGATGTAGGCCGCGAAGTAGTCAGCGTTCAGCTCAGCGGGCGGCCGAAGCACGAAGCAGCCGGTTCCACAGAGCCATCCCTGTTGCTCCTCTCGGACGACCGCACATCGCCCCAGTTCGCCGCGACGTGCCAGCACCACGTCGCCGAGGTGGAGGCGAAAACGTTCCAGATCATTGGCCTGACGCTCGGCGACGTACTTGATGCTCGTCGTGTTGATGTCATTGTTGGTGAGGTCTTTGGGCATCACCACGGGGATGCCCGCGTCCACGTAGTCCTCGGCACGGATGAGGCTTCCCGAAGGCCCGGCGAAGAGCAGGCCGGGCTCAGATCCCTCGAACAAGTCAGCTCGAATGCCCTTCACAAGGAGCCCAAGAGACACACGGGGGAGTTCGACCCCGCTGCGAGTCAATCGCTCGCACACGCTGAGACTTCCCTGGACGGCACGGCTCGAACTCGACGTCGCACCGTCATGCCGGTGCAGGGCATCGAGCATGAGATCAAGGTCTGGTGCTGCCGGCTGTTGCTCAGGGTCGAAGTGGACGTACCGGCGCGGATCGAGGCTGCCGTCGTTCTCGTCGATCTCGGCATGTGAAGCCGAACGAGAGAATCCTGGTTCATCAGGCGTTGCGGAAGGGGACAGCCGCCACGCGTGAAACCGCGTGCTGATGCGATCAGTGTCCTCGGTGGTCAAGGTGCATGGCTGCCGTGGAACCTGCTTACCCAGTCTGCTTGCATCGATGAAGAGGACGGATTCGGCATCTCCCACCGGCAGGTGGCGGGACTTGTCGCGAGCCAACACCCAGACGTGCACGGGAATGGCGGTGTGGGGTGCGAAAAGGTTCGCCGGCAACGCAATGACAGCGAGGAGAGCACCACTGGCGATCATTCTCCTGCGGATCAGCGCCTCACGGCCGCCGGACCAGGCGGCTCCCGGCGGCATGATCATTACCGCGAACCCCTCCTCGCTGAGTCGGCTCCACGCGAGCTGGAGCCAGGCAAAGTTCGCGCTGGACTCGGGCGGTTGCCCGAAGGGCCAGTCGACTGTGTGGTTAGCCGTGATGCGCTGGTTGAACGGCGGGTTGCTCAGCACCAGGTCGACAAGGCCCGTACCCCGGTGCTGAAAGAGCGACACCGGATCGGAGGCACTTACGACGGGCTGATCCACTCCGTGGATGGCCAGATTCATCATTGCTAGCCGTGGATTGCTGCGATCTGTGGCATGAGCCTCGAAGGAAGCGCCGTCCAGCCGACCGTGTTCCGCGATGCGCTCCGCTGCGACTGCAAGAAGGCCACCGGTCCCGCAAGCGGGATCAAGGATTCGATCCCCCGGCCGCGGGGCTGCGGTCTCCACAAGGAGGCGCACGACGTCGCGCGGTGTGTAGAACTCTCCTGCGAGAAAAGCACCTTCCTGAACATGGCGTTCGAGGAGCAACTCGAAGACTTCCGCCAGGCTGGCTTTGGCCAGCGCCGGACCCTGCGTTAGGGCAGCAAGGAACGCGGCTGACCAGGGAACATCATCTGCTCCTTCACTCCCGTCGAGGAACTCGACGTCGAGCCTGTCGATGTCAGGCACAGGAAAGAGCTGATGCCTCCTCGCGCTTCTCAAGGCGGCGCGCAGGTCCACCAGCGGCGAGATGCCGATCTGGGCCTCCGCGGTTGCTCGCGCCCACCGTTTGACGAACTCATCCTCCGGTTCACCGGCCGACTCAACAAACCCTGCAAGAAGCAGGATCGTGGTCATGGAGGTGAGGTCGCCGAACGTTTTCCGGCCCCGTTGGAAGGGTGCGTATGCCCGCCAGAGCCGGTCCACAACGTCAGCAGACGCGCTCTTCGTTTCCGTGCTTCCCACTTGCAGGTCTCCTCGCTCCACATCGACTTACTGCAGTTGGCTGATGGTGTATGCCGCTGTTGAGGCGACAACCATCAGCAGGCATAGACGCAGCGTCATGCCCGTGCTCTGCATCGCCTTACCCAACAGCTCGAAGAACGACTTCACTCTGTGGTGCCCCCTACCACTCTCGATTGGGTATGTGCGCAGTAGTGCTGCGCATCCTCCTAACTCGGGGCCCTGTTATGAGATGGCCGTGCTTGACCCTGAAGTTGAGGCGGATTGGTAGGAATCTAGCAGTGAGCAAAGGTGGGCGCGTGTCTGTTACTTCCCTACTCTCGCTCCCGACACTGTGTGCGCAGCAACGCTGCGCATGCGCTTTAGGTGAAGTTGCTGATGGTGGACGTGCCGAGACCGTGGCGGAGGGAGGGCGTCGCCCGGGTTGGCGCTTCGAGTGTGAGGTAGGTCACTTGGATTGTCAGGCTTGCTCAACTCACCCTCTACGCGGCTACTTGATCGCGCGAGCATCTGTAGCCGCGCGGCTACAGCCTGGCGCTGCGATCGGTTTTCTGCCGGGCCGTCGTGAGCGGCCGAGACGACTCCCCGGCACGCGCAGCCCGGCGGGCAGTCCTCGACGGGCTACGCGTACGTGCTCATCGTGAACCGAGGTGTACGCAGGTCCGAGACGGTTCGATGGGGACGACCGGGCATACCCGTGAAAGTTTGAAGGGCCGGTGCAGGAGGTCGAGGCCCATGTGCGCGGGACCGACAAGGAGGCCGTCGAAGCCGCCTTCGTCGAAGCTTGCGCACAGGCTGTGGACCGTGCGCAGAATCCGGGAAAGTGCGGCGACACCGACGAGTGGTAGCCGGTACCCACCTCACGAAGCCGGGCGACGGGAATCCGTCGCCCGGCTTCGCGCTGCTCGCCCATGTCCCCCTGAGGGGAACCCTGTTGCGCTACGTGCCAGCCCAGCGGGAGCGGTGCTGCCGGATGTGCTCGAGGCGGATCCCGTGCTGAGCATGAACCGTGAGAGGTCGGAGATCAGAGTGCAGGACGACTCTGTCCGTGGGCACCGTCTCTCCTCTGTGGCTGGCCTGGGCGGCCTCGCGGGCCGTCGAAGGCCCCGCAGCGAGCTGCGGGGCCTTCGACGTATTGCCCGGTGAGAGCAATGGCGGAGGATACGAGATTCGAACTCGTGAGGGGTTGCCCCCAACACGCCTTCCAAATGTTCGCTTGGGTGTTCGGAGTGGGGCGGGGCTGTTCTGACCTGGGGCGGAGCCGGGCGTCGGGTGGATGGTGAACGGCACTGGACGGGCGTGAATGAGACCAGGACTGAGACCGAAACGCCGGGTCATACCTTCTTGACGACGATCGACCCCGGGACCAGCTTCTCCAGGTCGTCCACGTCCGAGGTGAAGACGGTGACCTGCCCCTTCTGCTGGCGCGCGATGACAGCGAGTATTGCGTCGATCGCGTACTTGTGGCCGTGCAGCTTGGCGTCTGCCAGCAGGCGGCGGGCCTGGCGGGCCTCGTCCTTCCCGATGTCGGCGACTTTGAGCCGGGAGAGCACCCAGTCCCAGCGCTGCTCGGTGGTTCTGCCGTCGTACGCCTCGACCAGCGTCATCGGAGACGTGACCACCTCGGCTTGACCCCGGGCTGCGAGGTCGAGCCACGCGATCATCTTCCGGTCGCCGCGCACGGCCAGGGACAGGGCTTCGCAGTCGAGTACGAAGACGCGCAGCGGTCGCTGCCCGGGTTCACCGGACCGCTTCTTCACGCGGCTTCTCCGGTGCCGTGCGTTCCGGTGGCGCGCCGGCGCTCGTGCTCGGCATCGAGGTCCTCCAATTCCTCGAACGCAGTGCTGCGCTCTTCTTCGGTGAGAGGACCGTGTTCCTCCTGCAGCCAGTCCGACAGTTCCCGCAGTCGGTCCCGGTCGCGCTTGAAGCGCAGCGCTTCGGCTACGTACGCCGACATGCCCCGTTCTGCCGCCTCCGCACGGATCTCGTCCAGGAGATCCTCGGGAATCGTCACCGTTACCTTCTTCGTGGCCATACAAGAGACCATACTCTCGGTATCATGCTCCTTACCAGTGCATTCTCGTGACCGCCAGGTCGGAGGCCGGGCGGTCGTGGCGGGAAGCGGGAAGTTCAGATCGAGCAGCACCCGTGTCATCCGGCGGAGAAGGGACGGCTCCCGCCGCAGCGCCGCACGTAGTTCCGGCGTCAGCCGCCCGGCGGCGCCGGTTGCGCGCAGTTCCTTGACCCCCGTCCCGGGACTGCCCGGCCCGCGCTCGGTGCGCACCTCCCACACGCCATCGCTCACCAGGTGATGGAAGGGGTAGGCGGGCATTGTCCGGTTGCCGGGGCCGCACTCAGTGAGCAGCCGCCCCAGGTCCTCTTCCGCCGCGCTGTACTGCAGCGTGCCGTCGGAGTCCTGCTGGAACCGGCTGAGCGCGTACAGGCGCAGCAACGGCTTGTGCGGAGCCCGCACCCCGCTCCGCGTCCGCTGCCTCAACTGCGCGGTGCGTTCGACCCGGTCCATGGTCGGCGAGCGTAGCGGCGGCTTGTCGATATGTGTCCGACGCTGCCTGAACGCACCTTTCCTTGCGCGAAGTTGATCGACCGTTCTCCGCAAATGACTCTTTTCAGATTTTCTTCCCCCCAGGTCTCGCATGGCCGCAATGATCGGGTTGACCTATGGGCCAGACCTACGGAGCGAAGCGCATGACGGAGCGGACTACCTATCTGGACTCCGGTCCAAGTGATCGTCACGCCCGAAAGATCAAGGTCCGGGCTTCCCGCTGGTACGCCACGGTCGAACTCGACCGCGATGAGTATGTCTACGTCGCGAACTCTCGGGGGCACGACGCTGCGCTGCCCGCTGCCTTCACGGAAGCTGTCGACAGGCTGCGCGACGCGGCTATCGACAGAATCTGGTACGACGGCTACCCGCGTGGCTTCTCTTATGGAACTGGCCCGAGTTCGGTCATCCTGTTCGTTCAGTTCCGACACGTCGATGACGCGATCGCAGCGCTGCGGGCAGCTGAGCTCGACCACGATTACGGCGGTCTTCATGCTCTCGCCGACCGACTGGCGCTCCCCGTCGACGACTGGCTAGCTCCTGGTGAGCGAGAGCTGGTCCGAGGTGTCGACTTCGATACGCAGCCCGGCGATTTCCTGAAATTTTTGCGAGGCAAGGCCAAGACACGCGGACTGCGCCTCAACGGTCGGGCGACCGCTGGCAGCGTATGGGTCCGCCCCGTGTTGCCCCCCATCCAGAGGCTCATCCGGGAGACGCATCCAGAGCAGTATCCCGGGTGGGTGGATCGCTGGACTGGGTACGCCGAGCCTGAAGATGCCCCTCTCCGCCCTTGGGTAGGCGGCCGGGACCAGGACCTCAGCTACGGCTCCAAGCCTGTGCAGTTTCAGGAGGCGCAAATGCCGAGCGGCGGCGCTTGCCCCTGCGGCATGAGACTGGGAGAACCCTGGGACCGCGGTAAGGAACACACCAGCCACCACGCGTCGTGGGCGTTCGGCGTCCCGGTGCCCAAGAACCTTGAGTGGTGGAGTGACTGCGCTGTCGTGACGACGCAGGCATCGATCGCATGGCGGAGACTGGCTTACCGGATGGCGCGGATCCCGCGGCAGGAAGGCCACTACGACTTCAGTTCATGGTCCCACGTCGATGAGCCCGAGGTGTCCTCGGACAATATGAGGGCGTACCTCTTGAAGGCGAACGGGTACGTCATCGGCTACCTGGCTGCCCATGACACCAGCGATCACCGCTCGTGCGATCTAATCGACGGGTCACGTTACGGCGATGAAGACGACACCCAGCGTCCGCGCATCATCCTGATCTGGGTGGCGGACGCGTACCGACGCCAGGGTGTCGGTGCCAAGCTCGTGCAAGTACTCGCATCCGATTCCGGGTGCCAGGTCGCCGACGTGTCCTGGTCGACCCCGATCAGTGACGCTGGCCGACACCTCGCCCGCGGACTCTCACCCAATGGCATCTGGGTCAGCTGACCCGCCCGAGAGCTTCCTACGTCACGGGCCCGCGTGATGCGAGGCAGGCTGGCCAAATGAACACGGATGAACGGAGGCCTCACCGTGGTGGCCGGAGGGCGGACCAGGGCCCCGACCGCCTCCAGATGCGGCGCGAGACCAGGAACACCAAGTCAGGCGCGGGCGTCGCGCGGTACCCCTGCCGGACCTACGTCTTCACCGAGCTCACAGGCGGACCGATGAGTCCGAACACGGACCAGCACGATTGGAAGCGGCTCCTGGGTGACACGGCGGTCCGGGCTGGCCGGCTGCACGATGCCCGGCACACTGTAGGAACTGTCCTCATGCTGCTGGGCGTAACGGACTTGGTCATCGACCAGATCATGGGAGGGGAACCGGGCTGGGCCGCCCGCATGCGGGCGCGTTACCTCCACGTCCCCGACCACCTGTTGCAGGAGGTGGCCCGAAAGATCGGGGCCGCGATCCGGGGAGCCCCGGAAACAGCCCCTGTGGTCAATGACCAGGACAAAGAGGGCCGCCAACGTCGAAGGCCCCCGCTGCAAGCAGCGGGGGCCTTCGACGTATTGCCCGGTGAGAGCAATGGCGGAGGATACGAGATTCGAACTCGTGAGGGGTTGCCCCCAACACGCTTTCCAAATGTTCGCAGAAGGGTTCGGCAAGGTCCGTAAGCATCCTGACCTGGTGCTGAGTGTTCGGGCGGCCTTGGTTTGAACACTCCCGAACGGGTCCGAATGAGACCAGGACTGAGACCGGGCTGCTCCAGTGATGGGAGGGACGGTCGGGCCAGGGAGCCTCGTCCAGCGATGGAGTAACTCAATCTGGCCGAGTCGTACATCCTGAGGGCGTCCTTGCGGAATGATCGGGACGGAGCCGGCCAGGCTGTTGCAGCGGGTGCTTCTTTGGGGGCGAAAGTGATTGATGGGGTGGCGAGCTCGCCAGACGGCAACGAAACCGGGGGCGGGCGAGGACTCTTCGACGGATTCGCCGAATACCGAACGCCCTCCCCGGAGGACTATCAGCGGCTGTTCACGACGGGGCTCGTAGTGGTCGACACCAACGTGTTGTTGACCCTCTATAGGTCAAACCAGCGGACCAGGGGCGACCTGCTTGCAGTGTTGGACCGGTTGCGCGAGCGTCTGTGGGTACCGCACCAGGTCCTCACCGAATTCTGGCGCCTTCGGGAACAGAGTACGATCCTCGGCCATCACAGCTTGAAGGCCAAGGAAGTCCGCTCGGCGCTGGTCAAGGCCGGCCGCTCGGCCAGCGACGCACTTGATCGTTGGCTGAAACAGGTCCACGTCGGTGACGACGCGGAGATCAGCGGCATGATCGCAGAACACCGGGAGCAGCTCGACACCGTACTGCTCAGTCTGCAGTCTTTGATCGACGGCCAGGCCGTCAAAGACGCTCTTGCAGATGCCACCGACACGAACACCGATCCCGTACTGGCACGGCTGGAGCCCATACTCCAGGGCCGGATTGGCCCTCCGCTTGCCGACCATGAGCACGCGGCCGCACTGATCGAGGCGAAGCGACGCGGAGAGCACGAGATTCCGCCCGGCTACGAGGACTTCAAGACCAAGTCGGATGAACGGGCAGCAGGGGACTATCTCGTCTGGGAGCAGACCCTCGTAGAGGCCACGCGTCTTGGATCCGAGGTGTTGTTCGTGACGGGAGACAGCAAAGAGGATTGGTGGAAGCAACGTGACGGGAACATCGCGGCGAGGCCCCGTCCTGAACTAACGCAGGAGATGCTCCGCCGCACGGGATGTCGACTATTCATGCTTCAGCCGAGCGGTCTTTTGGAGCAGGCCCGTATCGTTCTGGATCTCGAGGTGGAGACGGCTTCGGTAAGGGATTTGGAGCAGCTGCAGACCACCACCCCCAGCGGTCCAGAATGGACCTCCGAAGCACTCGAAGCTTTGGTGGATCTCTTGCTCGGTCAGGCTGACGTGCAGGCGTATTCCATGCTTGAGGCCGTCCAGAACGACGGATTCGTCAGCCGGGCGACGGTCTACGAGATCGGCGGATACGCGGAAACGCGGATGCTCCGGGGGTTTACTCGGCCTGTCAAGACGGCGACGAAGAGACTCGAAGAAAATGGCATCGAGGTCGGAGACGCTGAGAGCCTGTTCTTCGCCGTCTATGATCGGGAGTTTGATGCGGTCTCGGCGAAAGGATTTCGGATCGCGCAGGAGGCGGTCCCTCTGCTGCGGCCAATCGCGCAGAAAATCCTGGGCGAAAATCCGTCGTCGGCCTGAATGAGCTATTGCTGTTCCTAGCATTACGCAGATTTTATGTCGGGGCGTTGGACGCCCCCGCGGGGAGGAGATCATATGCAGGATCCTGCGGACTCGGTAGAAACCGACGAGCCTGAGGGGAACGGTCGGAGCGATACTACCGACTCACGAGATACGGACTCTCCGGCACCTCACTCGGCTAGCGGCTCGACGACGGCATCGACGGTCATGGTAGAGGTGCAGCCAGGGCTTGCCGTCGCCTTCGGGGAGGTACCTGAGGAGCTCATTTCGGAGCTCAAGCTCTATCCAATCGACTTGGGGCTCGTGTCCGTCGACGACCGTAGGCGGATCTCGGCAGCCCTCGCCTCGATTGGCAACACGGCGACCGTAGGCGGCAATCTTGCAAACGCATTCGCCAGCGTGGAGGGGGTCTACAGGGTCGGCGACGCGGCGAGGGCTTATCTGAGTGCCGGCGGAGTGCTCGCCATCAAGGATGGCGCGAATCTCGGGGCAGTGTTCGTCAACGGCAAAATAGTCCATCAGGTCCGTTGGATCCCTGTGACGGCGGTGAGCGCGGCGGGGGTCGCGGCTGCTATCGGGCCGGCACTGGCCATGGTCGCGCTCCAGATGATGCTGAGCCAGGTCACAGGTCTCGTCAGAACCAACATCGCGCTGACAAGTCAGGTTCTCACGACCATGCGCCACGGGCAGTGGGCCGGCCTGACGGCGCTCGTCGACACCGTCGATCGCGCAGTTAGCCGCGCGCGAGAGCTCGGATCGGTAACGACGACAGAGTGGGAGAAAGTCGCCGCTAAAGACGATGACCTCCGTAAGCAGCGAGAAACGTACCGACTGAACGTCGGCGAACACGTCCGGCAGCTGGGTCAGCTCGACACACCTGACCGACGTCAGTATCTCGAGACGAACGCCAGTGCAATCGTCTTCGACGCCCATGCCCTCCTGTCTTCGCTCAAGGCATGGACCGGATACCAGGCGCTCCACGCTACGCGTGCGAGGGCCGCTGGAGGCGAAGAAGCCGACGAGGCTCGCCTCGTCAAGATCATTGAGCGCGAGACCAGCGAGGAGTTCAACTCGGCCCTAGCCGAGACGACGAGCCTCCTCGACTCGCTGACGCGGGAGCTGCGAATCATCGCCGAGCTCCCCGGACCAGCGGCAGTGCCGCTGATAGGGAAGCGGAAGGAGTCGAAGAAGGCTCGTCTCACCAGTGCCCATCTTCTGGAGGCGATCCAGCCTCTTGCCGATGCTCTCCATCCACCAGTCCCTCCACTCCAAGCTCCCGCCGTCGTCTGCGCGCCCAAGTCACTGAATCTTGAGCGGTACCTTCGCATCCTGCGATGGTTCCTCGAGGACGGTGAGACCCTCCGCGTCCTCGGCCTCGATGCCCCCGCTCGAATTGGTGCGATCCTCGACGGAGCGAAGGGGAAGGTAGTTCCGGCGATGGACAAGGCGGCGGCAAGAAATTTGGTCGCCGTTACGGATCGGCGCATCATCACGGCCAAGGCGAATGCATTCCTCGGGCAAGGCGAGATCGGTCATGACATCCCGATAGACCGAGTGCGATACGTCCGAGCGCCGGCCACACGGGACGGAAATGGGCGCTCGGCGATTGACCTCATAACGCCCGAGGACAACATTCGGTGGGTTTTCGACTCCGACATCGACAACGCTGATGTGGCCGCGCTCGCCGCCGTGCTGGCCGAGTCGATGAACATCCCGGACGACGAGAGGGTTCAGCTCCAACGGCGGTGCCACGCCTCTCTGGAGGCGGGCATGAAGGGTGAGAGTGCCAGTACGAGCTCCGAAGAACCGTCTGAATCCGGCGCACTGCCCGGCGATGCCGGGTAAGACCCGAGGCGAGAGAGGCTGGGCCGCAACTGACCGCAGGCGCGGGGGCCCCGAGTACGACGGCATCGCAGCCGTACTCGGGAGCGCCAGTTCCTCAATGGTCAGAGAAGCGCCTGGGCGACCCGTTGCTGCAGCTGCTCATCAGCGAGGCTGTCCACCGCGTGCCACGCCGCGTCCGTGACCTCTTCGGTCTGCAGTTCCCCGATGCCAGCGGTGGTACGAAACAGGAAGCGAAAGTCGAAGTGCCGATGGGCGGGCTCGTTCTTGGCCGGGTTGGCGTCGATGGGGTGGACGTCAATGTGCAGCGGGATCTCGCTGTGCGGGGTGACGACGTAGGGCGGGATGCCGGTCTCTTCCGCGAGTTCGCGGCCGGCGGCTTGCAAGAGCGTGTCGTCGGAGGGCTCGATGTGGCCGCCGGGCAGTAGCCATTTGCCGGTGGCGTTGTGGAGGATGTGCAGGACGCGGCCGTCGCGGCCCACGAGGATCGCGCCTGCGGTGACGTGGCCCGGCAGGGACTTGCGACTGGTGAGGTCGTTACCGTCGTCGAGGAGGCCCTGGACGACGGCGATCTCGTGCTTGTCCTCGGGGTGCTGGTCGAGGTACGCGGTGATGGTGGCGCGGATGTGGTTCGCCGTGATGGGCATGGTGATCACCTGTTGAAGTAGGAGAGCCAGGTCGCCGCGATGGCCTCGCGGTCGGGTGCGGGGACCTCGTGGATGCCAGGGGTGAGGTCCCCGCGGGTGAGCATCCTGATCGCGGCGAGGATCTCGGCCTGGATCAGGAAGATGAACGGTCCAACGCTTGCGCCGTGGATGAAGTTGACGGCATTGCCGCCGTTCGCCAGATAGAAGTAATGGCCGGTGGTCTGGTAGCGGGTGACGTGGTCGCCGACGACTGTGCGGGTGTAGACGTCCGGCAGGCCGGCGAGGTCGAGCTCGTCCTCGCTGGAGGTGACGGTGGCGACGTAGGTGCCGTTGCGCAGGTGGGCGAAGTCCTCGCCGCGCAGGGAGACCGCGCCGGTCGCGCAGAGCACCAGGCCGGCGCCGGTGAGCGCGGTCTCGCGGTCGCGGGCGACGGTGAAGCCCTGGGACAGGGCCTGGGTGCGGCGTACGGGGTTGATGTCGAAGACGGTGACCTGGACACCCTTGGCGTGCAGGAGTCGGGCGATGGAGGAGCCGAGTTTGCCGAAGCCGATCACGAGGGCGGGGCGGCCGTGGAGGATGTCGCCGCGCCCGCGCATGACGGCCTCGGTGGAGAACACGACGGATTGACCGACGAGGTAGTCCTCGGGGTCCTTGAGCGGGGAGCGGGCCACCGAGACGACGGGACAGGGCAATTTGTCGAGGGCCTCGTAGCGGCGGTGGCCGTTCTCGGTGTCCTCGACGACACCGACCAGGCGCCCGGTGAAGCGGCTGTGGAGGTCGGTGAGGGTGGGGGCGAAGTAGCCGCCGACATCGAGGAGGGAGACGGATTCTCCGGCGGCCCGGGATTCGAAGTAGTCCAGCGCGGTGTCCGGGTCGGTGAACAGTTCGCGGGTCAGGGTGTCGACGACGACGGTCCGCTCGGTCTCTCGCTGGGCAGCCGGGTGTACGGACTTCGGCTTGGGCAGCACCGCCGTCAGCCGGGTCATCGCGGCAACGGCGCGGACGAATGCGGGACGCTCAGCCAGCAGGTGGGTGATCAGGAACGACGAGGTCTGCCCGTCGGGGGCGAACTGGGCGGCGATCCGCGCGAAGTATGCGTCCAGCTTGGCGCGTTCGAAGGTTTCCACGGTAGGTGCCTCTCATCCGTATAACCGGGGCCGTGCAGGAAGTTCCCGGGCTTCAGCGGCTGCGGGCGAGTCCGAACAGCAGCCGGTCGGTCGCGCTGGCGAGATTCAGATAGGTGTCGAGCTGAGAAGCATCGGCGGACTGCGACAGCGGTTCCAGACCGAGTGAGAGAACGGCTGTGCCGGTGCTAGCGACCAGCGCCGCCCAGTCAGGGCGGCTCGGCAGCCGCACCCTGCGGGAGGCGCCTGGGAAGTGCAGAAACACGTGGTGGCCGACGATGTGCAGGCAGCGACCGACATCACGGACCACGTCCCCCGCCCCGCCCAGTCCGCCAAGGCTGTCTGCGAGACGCCGCATGCGGGCTTCCGGCGCTTCAGTAGAGGCGGAAAGAGTGGAAGCAGGACTGTGGGCGATCAGGATGTGGGCGAGTTCGCGGCCGTCCGGTCCGGTGCCCCGCCAGGTCCAGGCGGAGAGCGAAACCAGTAGCCGAAGGTCAGGGCCGGCCGACGTGTGGATGGTGCTCAC
Organism: Streptomyces sp. NBC_00247; assembly: GCF_036188265.1. Taxonomy (NCBI): domain Bacteria; kingdom Bacillati; phylum Actinomycetota; class Actinomycetes; order Kitasatosporales; family Streptomycetaceae; genus Streptomyces; species Streptomyces sp. NBC_00247. Next base: position 3,660,511 of record NZ_CP108093.1, read on the forward strand.
GTGGTCGTCCCGCCTGCGGCCTTGAAGCAGGACCAAACGATCTTTCCGAGCGGTGCACGGTCGCGCACTCCCCACTCGTCGGCGAGCTCGGCCACGAGGGCGAGACCACGTCCGGACAGGTCGGTGCTGGCGGCCTGTCGGGGCCGGGGGCGTCGACAGCGGCTGTCGTGCACCTCCAGGCGCACGACGTCGTCCTCGATTTCGAGGCGGACCAGGAATCCGTGGTCGGAGACAGTGCCGTGGACCAGCGCGTTGGTCGCCAGCTCGGATACGCAGAGGCGAATGTCGTCGATCCGCTCCGCCAGGCCCCATTCGGTCAGGGCCTCGTCAGCGAATTTCCTTGCCTGTCCGACGGATTCGGGGCGGGCCGTGAAGAAGCGCTGCACCGTCTCGATCATGGCTGTCCTCATGTTTCGGTCTCCAGGAGGCTTGCGGTTCCGGGGCTGTGGCGGCAGGCCACCGGGCTGGGGGCGGTCGGCTTGTACGAATGGTGGGGTCGGCGGACCAGCAGCAGCCGGGAGCCGGCCGCCTTGATCCACCGATCGCGTTCAGCGGCTATCGCTCTTGGGCCAAGGTGTGATGCGGCCGGGGCGAGTACGCCGTAGACGTCCGGCAGGGCCAACACGTCCAGCAGGCCGGTGAAGGCCGCCGAGCCGGGGCCGGCACTAGCCTCGCGTTCGGTGAAGACGCCGGACAGCTCCAGTTCGTGGCTACGGCAGTACTCGGCGAGCGAGGCGGCCAGCGCCTCCTGTCGGGCTTCGGAGACCCGCACGAGCCGCAGAAAGCCGTAAACGACGGGGCGGCTGACCAGGCGATGTTCCGTGAGGGGTTCCATGCGAGGACCGTCCAAAGAGTCGACACGGGGTGACGATCCTGAGCATGGAGGACCCGGAACTCCCGGCCAATCACTTGCTGTTCTACTTCCGTTCCACTTCCGTCCCGCCATCCCCAGCCATCTGCTTCGATAACGGTGGAAGGGAGTGAGGCGTGGCAACCGTGCACCAGTGGACCGGCCTGGAGGCCAGGGCTCTGCGTCTCGCCCTGCGTTTGAGCGTGCGGGCCTTTGCCGAGCACCTCGGCGTGGCCGTCGCGACGGTCTCGAAGTGGGAGAGCAAGCGCGCCGAAACCGAGCCCAGACCCGACACCCAGGCGATCCTCGACACCGCCCTCGGACGCGCCGACGCCCACGCCCACCTGCGCTTCGAGACACTCCTGTTCGAGATGGCCAGCACCGTGCAAGGCGCTGGCCGACGGGTCACCACTTCCGGCCCCCGAGCCTGGGAGTACGAGTCGTGGGCCGACGACCTGGATCGCGTCGTGGTCGCGCTCGCCCGCCAGAACTTCGCCTTCGCCGACAGCCTGCTCAACCGCTGGTTGGTGCGGTTCGACGCCCCGAAACTGGACGAAAAGGGCCTGTACCTCTTCGCCCGCTCGACCGCGCTGCTCGGTGACCTCAAACGCGACCAAGGCTCAGTGATCGGCCCACTCTCCGCCCACCACTCCTACGCCGGAGCCCGCGCGGTCTTCACCCAGCTCGACATCCCACGTCGTGTCGCCCAGCTCGACCTCTCCCTCGCGGTGGTCACCGAAATGTCCGGCAAGCTGGAGATCGCTGCCCGCCAGTACGAAACCCTCGCCGTCGATGACCGGCTCTCCCGCCGTGACCGTGCCAGGGCCCGCCTGTGGGTGGGTACCGCGCTGAGCAAGGGCGGTCGGCACGACTACGCGACCCGCGTCATGCAGGCCGCGACCCGTGACTTCGAGGACCTCACCGAACCCGACGACTGGTCGGTGGCCCACCAGAAACTCGCCCTCGCCCGCCGTGGCGCCGGCGACCTCAGCCAAGCCCTGCACTTCATCGACATCGCCCGCAGCAGCGGCGCCACCGACTCACCGATGCAACGCGTTCGGCTGGACACCGCCCATGGCCACATCCTGCTCTCCGACGCTGCGACCCGAGATGATGGACTCCTCGTCCTTGATCAGGCCACCCGTACGGCCTCGCAGTACGGACTCGTGCACCAACTGCGCAGTATCGAGGGCATCAAGGCCATGAGCGAGGGGCCGACCGGCCCCCGGCGACGGTGACCAGGGAGAAATGCGTGAGCGACAACCAGCAGGCCATCACCGAGGACCAGCGGCGCCGGGCCGCCCTGATCTGGGACTACCACCAGATGCACCACCAACTGCGCCCCGTCGACGTGGCGATCGGCCTGGGCAGTCACGACCTCGGCGTCGCCACCCACTCCGCCGACCTGTACCGCGCCGGGCTGTTCCCGACCCTGGTCTTCACCGGCGGCAACAGCCCCACCACCGCCAAGGTCTTCCCACGCGGTGAGGCCGTTCACTTCCGTGAGCACGCCCTCGGTCTTGGCGTCCCGGCCGAAGTGATCTTGCTGGAACCGGAGGCAGGCAACACCGGGCAGAACATCACCCTTTCCCGTCAGGTCCTCGCCGCCGCCGGCATCACCCCGGCCACGGTGCTGCTGGTCTCCAAGCCCTACATGGAACGGCGGTCGTTCGCGACTGCCCGCAAGCTATGGCCCGACGTCGAGATCCTCTGCGCGTCGGAGCCGCTGGAGTTCGACGACTACGTGAAGTCCATCGGCGACGAGAAGCTCGTCCTCGACATGCTCGTCGGCGACCTCCAGCGGGTCATCGAGTATCCGAAGCTCGGATTCGCCATCGAGCAGCAGGTCCCGGAGGATGTGCATGGAGCGTACGAATCCCTCATCCACGACGGCTTCACCAGCCGCCTCATCGCTTCCTGACCTGCCAGAACCGGGCGGGCTGTGCGCTATTCATCAGCCCAACCTGTTCCCCAGACTGACCACACTGGCCAAGCTGTTCGCGGCGGACTACTGGATCGTCCTGGACGACGTACAGTTCACCCGCCGCGACTACCAGCACCGAGCCCGCCTCGGTGACCTCGACGAACCGGACCGTCAGCAGTGGCTCACCGTTCCCACCCACCTTCCCCGCGGACGGCAAACTCTCATCCGGGACGCGTTGATCGGCGACCCCGGCCTGGCCCGTCGAAAGACGGCGGGGATGCTACGCCAGCACTACGGAGCGAGCCCACACTGGCCGGCGCTCGCACAGGCCCTGGACCCAGTACTGGATGCCTTCGGCACTGGCAGGACCGCAGCTGCTGCGGAAATCTCCACTCGTGCTCTGCTCAGCCTGCTCGGTTGGCAGGGCAAGATCCTCGTCAGCAGCGAACTGCCCTCCCGACCGGGCCGTTCCCAGCGGCTCACCGATCTCTGCGCCATCACGGGCGCCCGCGCATACGTGTGCGGAACCGGCGGCATGACGTACCTCGACTCGGCACCGTTCGCTGCCGAGGGCATCAGCGTCCTGCCGTTCCAGCCGCCGATGACCGACGTCTGGCCTTCGGGACGAAGTCTTAGTTCGCTGTGGGCGTTGGCGGCACTCGGCCCGCAAGAGGTCGCTGACCGCGTGCAGCTGCTCGCGTCGGACTTCGGGCTGGTGGTGCCCGCCGCGTGACCGCTACCTGTTTGTGCTTCGTCCGGATCAGCGGTGTGGGCGGCTCGGCCTGATCGGAAGAGCAGCGGTCAACATCGAAGGTTGGTCGGTGGAGGAAAAGACGCCGAAGGCTGATGCGGTAGTGCTTCGGAGGCGGGCTGCCTCGGCGCGGAGATTGGGCGCGGGCTCGCGGCTCCTGTGCTGGATGCGCGAAGGCATTCGAATGCGGGACCTCGACACGATCGGCCGGGGCCCGCTCGTCTTTCCTAGCCGGGAAGCCCGAGTTCCTTCAGATACGTGAGCCGGGCGTTTATCGCCGCTGAGAAGTGTCGCCAGTCGAGGCTATCCACCAGCTCCGTCGGCTTGGGCTCCTCGGCCGATGATGTGACGTAGCAGGCGGCGTCGTACAACTGCTCCGCCACGAGGCGTTCACAGAAGATCCCGAAGCGGTCCTGGTAAGAGGTCTTGTGCCAGTGTGAGTCGATGGGCAGTGCGCCCTTCGCGATCCTGACCGGGTTCCTGGACTTCTGGTGGTCTTCCATGATGAAGAAGTAGCCGAGCCAGGGCTTCTCCTTCGGATACAGGTCGGCCAAGACTGCTCGGCGTAGGTCCACAGCGCTGCCGAGCGCCTCCTCGACCCTGTTGTTGTAGTTGTTGCCGAAGGAAGGGCCACCCAACGCCTTGAGCTCGAAGGCCGCGACGAGGACGCCCTTGTGGACGACCACCACGTCCCACTGCTTCTGGGGGCGGTAGTAGCCGGGAAGTTCGAGTCCTTGCTTCTTGGTGACCCGGATGCTCTCGGGCGGGTAGCCGGCTTCGAGGAAGAACTTCGACAGGAGGATCGCGATCGCGTCGAAGTGCTTACCGCCACGTACGGATCCAGCTGTACCGGCTCCGACAGCAGCCTTGATCGCAGACTGTTCGCCCTGAAGCTTCCTGGCGTCCCAGTAGGCCGCTATCGCATCCTCGAAATCCTGGCGGGTGACCGTCAAGATTCGTCCTCCTAGTCAGGCAGTTCGGCAAGTCCGTAGACGCGCAGGGCGGCCTCCGTGGCGGCCCTCACGTCTCGCTTGTCGAAAGCTGCCGCCAGGGCTTCTCGGTCGCGCTCGCTGATCGCTTCCGGGTCGGGGACCCGGATCTTGCGGAGGTACTGGGCCTGGAAGCGGAGGGTCCCCCCTCGCATCTTGACCGCGTACGCCTCCACGAATGCTTCCGCGACCTTGGAGAGCAGCAGACCACCCAGCACGCGCATGTCCCAGACGTCCGAGACGATGAAGTACAGGTTGTGGTGAGGGTACAGCCCGCCCTCATCGAGTACCGGATGGATCGTCAGCTTCATGTCCGGGAACAGCAGCTTGGGCCGCCGGGCCAGTGTGGAATCGACCTTGTCGATGGTCTTGTACCAGCGGTGCGGCTGCTTGACCGCCACGTAGCGCTTGCGCAATGCGGCTTCGTGATCGTCGAGATACTTTGCGAGCCGGGGATATGCGGCGAGGTCGACCAGATCGCCACTCGCAGACCAGGGGTTGACCAGGTAGGTGCCGCTCCAGTTGAGCGCGCCGCTCGTGGTGTCACGGACCATGGCCATAGGCAGCAGTCGGTCATCCTCGATCAACTTTTCGTCGCTGGTGAGGAAGACCTTGTCCGCGCCAGTGGCGACGCCAATGCCGACCCTGGTGCCGGTGCCGTTGTTCTCGAGAAGTTGGAAGTGCTCTGTCAGCTCTTCGAGCACGGCCAGCCGGGCGGGAGAGGCGCTCGGCCACGAGTCCTCGTCCGGGAACCAGTGCGGCATGCGAGCGGCCTGGAAGGCTTCCGTCGCGACCGTTTCAGTCCGATCACTCGTGTACCAGCGCGCGAAGTCGGTGGCTTGGGGAGCGTCGAAGGCTCGCGTGGTGTCTGCGGCTACGGCGGTGCCCTGGCCTCGATTGCTGATGAGCGTGATGGCCGGGTAGGCGGAAACCTGGTCGTCGAACGCGTCGACATCGTGCATGACCAGGGCCAAGTCCATGCTGAAGCTCTTGGTCACCAGTTGCCTCAGCCGCCGACCGTACTGGTTGCGCATCCAGCGGTCCGCACAGATGAAGCCCAACTGTCCTCCTGGCCCGAGGCTTCGGAGAGCGACTTCGAAGAAGCCGACGTAGATGTCTGCGCGACCGCTCATGGTGGTGCACGCGTGACGGTAGACCGCCATCCTGTCCGCTGGGACGTCCTCCAGACGGATGTAGGGCGGGTTGCCGACCACGTAGTCCGCGTGCTGGATCGCCTCGGGCTGGAGCAGGTAGTCTCCCCGCTCGATCCAGGACTCTGCTACCGACTGGGCTTCTGCTGGGTCCCAGCCATCGTCGACCAGGTGCTTCTCGACTACTTCGCGGCTCCTGTGGACGTTCCGCTCCAGCAGGTCGAGCGCACGTACAGCCCCGCGTGCATCACCGATGGGGCGGTTGTACTTGCGGCAGGAAGCGCTGATCCGCGAGGCCACCGCTCCCAGAAACGCTCCCGAGCCGCAGGCCGGCTCAACAAGCTTCAAGTCGCAGAGGAGCTTGTCCGAGGTGTAGCCCACGAGGTCGAGGATCAGGTCGACGACCCAGCGCCGTGTGAACACCTCGCCGTGCTCCACGGCCTCCTCGGGGACCGAGGGAAGGGTGTGGAGGGCGGTCTCGAAGAACAGGGGAGTGGCCACGTCTCGACACTACTAGGGAGGATTTCGGCCACGAGAGTTATCCACAGGGGCGGTCGCGCTCAACGGAGTGATCTGTTCCGTCTGCGGAGCATCGGGCGCGTGAGCCTGATGAGGTCGACAGCCATGTCGTTCTCGTGGCCAAGGAGAGCGCGCTCTGGTTCGTCGACGTGAAGGTGCCTGCGACTGAGTAGTGCGCGGGCCAGCGACCGAGCTGACGTGTCACCTTGGGCCAACTGAGACCATCAACGAAGAAGGGCCCGCAGCAAGCTGCGGGCCCTTCGACGTATTGCCCGGTGAGAGCAATGGCGGAGGATACGAGATTCGAACTCGTGAGGGGTTGCCCCCAACACGCTTTCCAAGCGTGCGCCCTAGGCCACTAGGCGAATCCTCCGCCGCAAACAATACAAGACGTTGAGGGGTGCTCGCGAACACGTTCCCGGGGAGATCGTCAGGACGGGGTCGGGCGGACGGATCGGGGAGACCTCGGGGCCGGGCGGGTGGACCTGGAGGGGTGGGGATCGGCTAAGGTGGGCGTCAGCCCCTCACGTGGCGCTATCTGACTGAACTCCCCCAGGGCCGGAAGGCAGCAAGGGTAGGTTGGCTCTGGCGGGTGCGTGGGGGGCCCTTGCGTTTTCCGGGCCCCTTCGCGGGCCCCTCCGAAGAGGCCGTCCCGGGTGGGGTTTCCCCGAGGGGTGGGGCGGGCCCCGGATGGTGCTCCAGCCGCCCCGTCGCGTGTGTGATCTACATCTCGCCGGTTCGCCGGCGGTCCGGTGTGACCAGGGTCCCCGGTCGCGGGGGTCCGATGCGGAGCCGGTTGTCGGCGCGTCCCGATAACCTCGTAACTGTGTCGTCCCTTGCGCTGTACCGCCGCTACCGCCCCGAGTCGTTCGCCGAGGTCATCGGTCAGGAGCATGTCACTGACCCGCTCCAGCAGGCCCTGCGGAACAACCGGGTCAATCACGCGTACCTGTTCAGCGGGCCGCGTGGTTGTGGAAAGACGACCAGCGCGCGCATCCTCGCCCGCTGCCTGAACTGTGAGCAGGGGCCGACGCCGACGCCGTGCGGGACGTGCCAGTCCTGCCAGGACCTGGCACGCAACGGCCCGGGTTCGATCGACGTCATCGAGATCGACGCGGCTTCGCACGGTGGCGTGGACGACGCCCGTGACCTGCGCGAGAAGGCGTTCTTCGGGCCGGCTTCCAGCCGCTACAAGATCTACATCATCGACGAGGCGCACATGGTCACCCCGGCAGGGTTCAACGCCCTGTTGAAGGTGGTCGAGGAGCCGCCGGAGCACCTCAAGTTCATCTTCGCGACGACCGAGCCCGAGAAGGTCATCGGCACGATCCGGTCGCGTACGCACCACTACCCCTTCCGGCTCGTCCCGCCCGGGACCCTGCGGTCGTACCTCGCGGAGGTCTGCGGCAAGGAGAACAGCGCGGTCGAGGACGGTGTGCTGCCGCTCGTCGTACGGGCCGGGGCCGGGTCGGTCCGTGACTCGATGTCCGTCATGGACCAGCTGCTGGCCGGTGCGGGCGAAGACGGCGTGACGTACGCCATGGCGACCTCGCTGCTCGGTTACACGGACGGGTCGCTGCTCGACTCGATGGTGGACGCCTTCGCGGCCGGCGACGGTGCCGCGGCCTTCGAGGTCGTGGACCGGGTGATCGAGGGCGGCAACGACCCGCGCCGGTTCGTCGCCGACCTGCTGGAGCGGCTGCGTGACCTGGTGATCCTGGCGGCCGTGCCGGACGCGGGGGAGAAGGGGCTCATCGACGCCCCCGCCGACGTGGTGGAGCGGATGTCGGACCAGGCGTCCGTCTTCGGCGCCGCCGAGCTGAGCCGCGCCGCCGACCTCGTCAACCAAGGGCTGACGGAGATGCGCGGCGCGACCTCGCCGCGCCTCCAGGTGGAGCTGATCTGCGCCCGGGTGCTGCTCCCCGCCGCCTTCGACGACGAGCGGTCGTTCCAGGCGCGGCTGGACCGCCTGGAGCGCGGCGGCGCCTTCGCGGCAGGGGCAGGGGCAGCGGCGGCAGGAGTGCAGGCGGTACGGGCCGCCCCGCCCGCGGTGGGGTACGTGCCCGGGCCGGAGGCGCATCCGCCCATGCCCACCGCGCCCGCCACGGCTCCGTACAACCCGCCGACGGCTCCGTACAACCCGCCCGCAGCCCCGTACGACCCGCCCGCCGCCGCACCGTACGAGGCCCCGGCGCCGCAGGCACCCGCCGCCGCACCGTCCGCCGAGTACGGGCAGCAGCCTCCGGCCGAGGCGCCGCCCGTCGCTCAGCGGCCCGGTGCCTGGCCCACACCGGCCGCTGCCGGTGGCGGGGAGCAGGCCCGCCGCCCCGGTGGCTGGCCGACCGCCTCGACGCCGGGTGCCCCGGCGCCCCGCCCGGCCACCCCGGCGCCCGCTCCGGTCGCTCCCGCCGCCCAGGCGCCCGCCGCGCAGGCCGGGGGGCAGGACATGGCGCAGGGTGCCGGACAGGTGCGGAGCATCTGGCCCGAGATCCTGGAGGCGGTGAAGAACCACCGCCGCTTCACCTGGATCCTGCTCAGCCAGAACGCCCAGGTCACCGGGTTCGACGGCACCACGCTCCAGATCGGTTTCGCCAACGCGGGCGCCCGCGACACCTTCGCGAGCAGTGGCAGCGAGGCGGTGCTGCGGCAGGCGCTGGCCGAGCGGTTCAACGCCCAGTGGCGCGTCGAGGCGATCATCGATCCCTCCGGTGGCGGTGGCCAGCCGATCCAAGGGGGTGGCGGGCGCCCCGGCGGTGGCGCCCCCGCCTACCAGGCCCCCGCCTACCAGGCCGCGTCCCCGGCCCCCGCGTCCCAGTCGTCGGGGTACCAGGCCGCGGCCCCGCAGCCGTACGAGCAGCGGGCCGCACCCGCTGTGGCGCCTCAGCAGCCCCACCAGCCTCCGTCGTCGTCCCACCAGTCCCACCAGTCCCAGCAGTCCCCCAGTGGGCAGGGCGGTTCCGGGCCCGCGTCCGGGGCGTACGAGCGGTCCGCGCCCGAGCCGGCGCACACGGTCGCTCCGGAGGACGACACCCCGGAGGCGGACGACCCCGACCTCGTGGACTCGGCGCTCTCCGGGCACGAGCTGATCGTCCGCGAGCTCGGTGCCACGGTCGTGGAGGAGTACACCAACGAGTAGCGCGGAGCGGGAGGGGGAGCCGGCCGGGGAGCGTTGACCGGAGCGGGCACCCGCTCACGGGCGGGGCCCCTTCAGGCGCTGGAGGGCGTGCCCGGCCGCCGGAGCCTCCCGTCCACGGACCGGCGGCCGTCGAGGCGCCGCGCCCCCGGCGGTTAGGCTGCATCCCGTGAAGGTCCTCGTCATCGGCGGCGGCGCCCGCGAACACGCCCTGTGCCGCTCTCTTTCCCTCGACCCCGAGGTCACCGCTCTGTACTGCGCTCCCGGCAACGCCGGTATCGCGGAGGTGGCCGAACTGCGCCCGGTCGACGCGCTCGACGGCGACGCCGTCGCGCGCCTCGCCACCGAACTGGGTGCCGGGCTGGTGGTCGTCGGCCCGGAGGCGCCGCTTGTCGCCGGGGTCGCCGACGCCGTGCGCGCCGTCGGCATCCCCTGTTTCGGCCCGTCCGGTGAGGCAGCGCAGCTCGAAGGGTCCAAGGCGTTCGCCAAGGACGTGATGGCCGGGGCCGGCGTCCCGACCGCCCGGAGCCACGTCTGCACCACCGCCGACGAGATCGACCACGCGCTCGACGCCTTCGGCGCCCCGTACGTCGTCAAGGACGACGGGCTCGCCGCCGGCAAGGGCGTCGTCGTGACCGACGACGTCGATGCGGCCCGTGCCCACGCGCTCGCCTGCGACCGGGTCGTCATCGAGGAGTTCCTCGACGGTCCCGAGGTGAGCCTCTTCGCGATCACCGACGGCACCACCGTGGTGCCGCTCCAGCCCGCCCAGGACTTCAAGCGCGCCCTCGACGGCGACGAGGGCCCGAACACCGGTGGCATGGGTGCCTACTCCCCGCTGCCGTGGGCGGACCCGAAGCTGGTCGACGAGGTCCTGGAGACGGTTCTCCAGCCCACCGTCGACGAGCTGCGCCGGCGCGGTACGCCGTTCTCCGGCCTCCTTTACGCGGGCCTCGCGCTGACCTCGCGCGGCGTGCGCGTCATCGAGTTCAACGCGCGCTTCGGCGACCCCGAGACCCAGGTGGTCCTGGCCCGTCTGAAGACTCCCCTCGCGGGTCTGCTGCTCGCCTCGGCGAACGGCACGCTGGACGAGGTACCGCCGTTGAACTGGCGCGAGGACGCCGCCGTCACGGTGGTCATCGCCTCGTACAACTATCCGGACACCCCCCGCACCGGCGACCCGATCGACGGTCTCGCCGACGTGGCGGCCCAGGACGCCCCGCACGCGTACGTCCTGCACGCCGGGACCAAGGCGGACGGCCGTACGGTTCTGAGCGCGGGCGGCCGGGTCCTGTCGGTGACGGCGACCGGCCCGGACCTCGGGAAGGCCCGCGAGCGCGCTTACGCGGCCCTCGGCCGCATCCGGCTCGACGGCTCCCAGCACCGTACGGACATCGCGCGGAAGGCCGCGGAGGACGCCGGGGCCTGATCCCCGACTCCCCTCTCCGGACCCGGGGGCGTACGCCACCGGGCCCGCCCGCCCGACCTGGTGGCGGCCGAGTGACATCTCGGCCGCCCCCGGCGTTTCCGCAGGCCCCACGGTGTCCCCGCGGACTCCGTCGGCACGGGACCAGCCGCACGGGACCGCCCGGCGAGGCGAAAGGGCGGACGCGCCTCGGGTTGCGCTTCCGGTGCGCCGGAGCACGCTCCCGCGTGTGCGCTGCGTGCGCGGGGAGAAGGGCTTGCCCATCCATGGCAATAAGTCAGCAGCTTTGCCCAAAGCCATTCCATCGGGTGACGGCTGGGCCATCCGGATGACGCCCGAGAAACCCCCAACTAGGGTGCGGCGCAAGGATTCCGGCACTTGGCCCACTGACATTGCGATGTCCGAGGGCGGTGCCACAGTGGGGGAGTGAGCAACACCGTCGCGGGGGCAGAGGGGGTGACTTCCGGTCGTGTCCGGTACGGAGACTGGTGAGGACCTGGGCATGCGGGCCGCCCGGGCGCGGGCCCTCGCGCTGCTGCGCATCCGCAGCCGCGCGGTGGCGCTGGCGATCCTGCCCGCCGCAGTGGCCGTGGTCATGATCGCCGCCACCGCGCAGGGGCATCTGTCCGGTGTCGGCTGGAACACCGCCCGCTGGGTGGTGGGCGTGACAGCCGTCGTCTTCCTGCTGCTGGCCGCAGGGGTCGCCGTCACCGTCGCGCGGGCCCGACCGGCGCTCAGTCCGACCGTCGCGGTGCACGAGAAATCGGCCCCCGATCTCTACCGGCTCGTGCGCGAGCTGGCCGACCGCATGGGTGTGCCCGCGCCCTCGGCGATAGCGCTCACCCCCGACTGCGACAGCTGGCTGGAGGACCGCACCCATCCGACGGCGCGGAGCGGGCCCGCCGCCGGGGCCGAGGAGCGGGCCGGTGGGCGGCGCGACCGCGAGCGGGCCGCGCCGGTGCTGGTCATCGGGTCGCCGTTCCTGTGGTGGATGCGCGTCGGTGAGCTGCGCGCGGTACTCGCCCCCGTGGTCGCCGGTACGGGCCTGGCCGCGCACCCCGACATAGCCGCCGCCCGCAGGTTCGTCCGTGGTCTGGACGGCGTCGTCGCGGACGCCGGGTCTCCCGGAGCCGGGTCCGCGCGGTCAAACGTTTCGCCCTCCGGCGTGCTCGGCCGGCTGCCGCGCGCCTTCACCGGTTGGGCGGCCCGGCTGATGCTCCGCGGCTGTCGCGGGCACGCCGCCGAGATGGAGCGGTGCGTCGCGCTCTCCGCCTCGCTGCGCGCCCAGAGCGTGGACTACGGCGTACGGGCCGTCGCGCAGGAGCAGGTCGGGCTCGTCTACGCGGGCTGGGACCGGTTGCTGACCCGTGTCGCGCTGCCCGCCTGGCGGATGGGCAGGTGGCCGGCGCGGCTGGACGCGGGGGTGGTGTCCGCGCTCACCGAGCTGTCCCGGCGCGACCGGCTCGCGGAGGGGTTCGCCGCGCGCCTGGGCGAACGCCCCGCCTGTGATCTCCTCGAAGAACCGGGTCTCGCCGACGAGGCCGCTTCCCTGCTCGCCGCGCGGCTTTTCCACGGCGGCCCGGCCCGGGGCGGCGAGTGGTCGCCGGTCGACTGGCAGCGGTATCCGGAGGAGGTCGTCGACCGGAAGTGGCGCACGGAGGCGGCCCGGCTGCACGGCGTCATGGACTCCCTCGTCACGGACTCCCCCGGCGTGGGCCCGTCCGGCACGGGCCCGTCCGGCACGGCGGCCCCCGGTCCCGTACCCCCGGCGGGAGGTCCGGGAGCGGTGGTCGCGTCCGATCCCACCGGGCCCACCGCCGTACACCCCACCGCCGTACACCCCCCGGCCGTCCGTACCGCCGACGCCGGAGCGCCGACGCTGGCCCGGGTCATCGACCACCTCGCGGCCCGGGGCGGCGGCGAGGAGCTCGCGGCTGCCGTGGGGGCCGCCGTCGCCCGCGAGGAGGCCGCGGGGGCCACCGCGCGCGCCGGGACGCCCGCCACCGGGACGGCGAACGGTGCGACGGGCACCGCGTCGGCCGGTGCGTCGCCCGCCGCGTCGGGCGGGAACGGCCCGGCCGTGGATCCGCTCGACCTCTGGGGCCCCGGCCCGCTCCCGCTCTTCCCGCTCCAGCCGCCCCGTACGGGCACGGAGCTGCTCGCCGACCACGTCACGGCGATGGTCTGCTGCGCGGCCGTGGACACGGCGGGCGCGGCACCCGGCCTGGACTGGCTGGACGGCCCGGCCCTGCTGGTCGACGGGGCGCGCCGGACGGATCTGGGCACTCCGGTGCTCAGCCTGGTGGAGGACGGGGACGCCGCGCCGCTGCGCTCCTGGCTCTCCGAGCTGGGCATCCGGGAGGACAAGCCGGTCCGCCTGGTCTGACCTCCGCCCGTATCCCGCCCGGCCGGCTCCGGCCCGCTGAGCCGTGCCGCCCCCGCCGTGCCAGGCCCGCCCCGCCGTGCCGCGCCCCCGTGCCGCTCCCGACGCGCCCCGCCTCGCTCACGCCGTCGGAGCCCGGCGCTCGGGCCGGTCCGTGCGCCCCGCCCGGACTCAACACGCCCCCCGGATACGGAAATGTGTCCCAGTCCGCCGCAACAGGCCCTCCGTATACGGAAATATGGCACCGTGTACGCAATCGGTCCGCGCACGCGGTGCCGGAAGGGCTCTGTTCCGCGCCCCGCGCACGCGCCGTCGACCGGCGCACACCGCCGTGCGCGCGCGGGTGCGGGGCCCGGTGCGGGCCCAATACCCGGAAGGCTAGGTTCCGTTCACGTCAATTCACGACGAACGGTGACGAGCCGCATGCGTTATGTGATGTGCTGGGATCAGCCCTGACACAGGGCGCACCAGAGTGGTACGGGGGACGTGAGGGAGGGGCCGGTCATGGGGGCGGAGCACAGTCGCCGATGGGAGTCGGGTGCCCTCGCGCACGCCGTGAGCGATCCGTTCGGGCAGGGGCCGTTGCCCTGGCTGCGCGGGAGCGAGAACTACTTGAACGACACGGGGCAGGTCGTCCCCTGGTACGCCGACCCCGATCTGGGGCGCAGTGGCGGCGGCCCGCGGACGGCCGATGACGTGCACCGACAGGTGAAGGGTTTCGCGTCGCCCGGGGCGGCGGCGCCGGGGGAGGCCATCGACTTCCACATCACGGTCGACCCGCCGCAGCAGTTCTACGTCGACATCTACCGCATCGGCCACTACGGCGGCGACGGCGCCCGGAAGATCACCACCAGTCCGCGCCAGTCGGGCATCGTGCAACCTCCCCCGCTCGCCGCCGACAAGACTGTTTCCTGCCACCATTGGTGGCTTTCCTGGCGGCTCCAGATCCCGGCCCACTGGGGGGTGGGCGCCTACGTGGCCGTGCTGACCACCGTCGACGGCCACCGTTCGCACGTTCCGTTCACCGTCCGGGACGACCACCCGGCCGATCTGCTGCTGCTGCTTCCGGACATCACCTGGCAGGCGTACAACCTCTACCCCGAGGACGGCCGGACGGGCGCCAGTCTCTACCACGCGTGGGACGAGAAGGGCGGACTGCTGGGCGAGGAAGAGGCGGCGGTCACGGTCTCCTTCGACCGCCCGTACGCGGGCGCCGGGCTGCCGCTCCACGTCGGTCACGCCTACGACTTCATCCGCTGGGCCGAGCGGTACGACTACAGCCTCGCCTACGCGGACGCCCGCGATCTGCACGCCGGCCGCGTCGACCCGGGCCGTTACCGGGGCCTGGTCTTCCCCGGCCACGACGAGTACTGGTCCGTCCCGATGCGGCGCACCGCGGAGCTGGCGCGGGACACCGGGACCTCGCTGGTCTTCCTCTCGGCCAACACCATGTACTGGCAGGTGTCCCTCGCGGCGTCCCCGTCCGGGGTGCCCGACCGCCTGCTCACCTGCCGCAAACGGCAGGGGCCGGGGAAGCCCGCGTTGTGGCGGGAGGTCGACAAACCGGAGCAGCAGCTGCTCGGCATCCAGTACGCGGGCCGGGTGCCCGAGCCCTCGCCGCTCATCGTGCGCAACGCCGACCACTGGCTCTGGCGGGGTACCGGGGCGGGGGAGGGCGACGAGATCGCCGGGCTGGTGGCGGGCGAGGCCGACCGGTACTACCCGCGTACCGCGCTGCCGGAGCACGAGCAGCGCATCCTGCTCGCGCATTCGCCGTACGAGGACTCCGAGGGAGCCCGGCGCTACCAGGAGACCTCGCTCTACCAGGCGCCTTCCGGGGCTCTCGTCTTCGCCTCCGGCACGTTCGCCTGGTCCCCGGCGCTGGACCGGCCGGGGCATACGGACGAGCGCATCCAGCGGGCCACCGCCAATCTGCTGGACCGGATCTGCAAGCGTGACTGAACCCGGCCCGGCGCGACCGGGGAGTGCGGTCGAGTGCGACTGAACCCGACCGGGCCTGACCGGACGGTCCTGCCCGGTGCCCCGCCCGGTGTCCGACCCCGCCGGACCGCCCCACGCGGCGAGCCGGTACCGGCATACGGGACAATCGGATGCGCGACCCTTGGATCAACCTACGCGGAGGCAGCGTGTCCGGTTTCGTAGAAAAGCCCGAGCCCGTTCAGGTGCCGGGCCTCACCCACCTGCACACCGGCAAGGTGCGTGAGCTGTACCGGAACGAGGCCGGCGACCTGGTGATGGTCGCCAGCGACCGCATCTCCGCGTACGACTGGGTGCTGCCGACGGAGATCCCGGACAAGGGCCGGGTGCTGACCGCGCTGTCGCTCTGGTGGTTCGACCAGCTCGGCGACCTGGTGCCCAACCACGTCATCTCCACCGAGGTGCCGGCCGGCGCCCCCGCCGACTGGGAGGGCCGCACGACGATCTGCCGTTCGCTGCGGATGGTTCCGGTCGAGTGCGTGGCGCGCGGCTATCTGACCGGCTCCGGTCTCCTCGAGTACGACGACTCGCGCACGGTCTGCGGCATCGGCCTCCCCGAGGGGCTCGTCGACGGCTCCGAGCTGCCGGGCCCGATCTTCACCCCGGCGACGAAGGCCGCGGTGGGCGACCACGACGAGAACGTCAGCTACGAGACGGTCGCGCACACGGTCGGCACGGAGACGGCCACCCTGCTGCGGCAGACGACGCTCGACGTGTACCGGCGGGCCCGGGACGTCGCGCACGGACGCGGGCTGATCCTGGCCGACACCAAGTTCGAGTTCGGCTTCGCGCCCGGTGCGGACGGTGTGGACGAGCTGGTCATCGGCGACGAGGTGCTGACCCCGGACTCCTCGCGTTTCTGGCCGGCGGCCGAGTGGGAGCCGGGCCACGCCCAGCCCTCGTTCGACAAGCAGTTCGTCCGTGACTG
This sequence comes from Streptomyces sp. NBC_00247, assembly GCF_036188265.1. NCBI lineage: Bacteria > Bacillati > Actinomycetota > Actinomycetes > Kitasatosporales > Streptomycetaceae > Streptomyces > Streptomyces sp. NBC_00247. The sequence continues at coordinate 3,676,563 of NZ_CP108093.1, forward strand.
GCTGACCTCGCCGGCCTCCGGCTGGGACCGCAAGAGCGAGACCCCGCCGCCCGCGCTGCCGGGGGAAGTCGTGGACGCGACCCGCGCCAAGTACATCGAAGCGTACGAGCGACTCACCGGCCTCAGCTGGAAGTAGCCCCGCCCCGCCCCGCGCCCGCGTCCGTCCCGCCCCGCGTCCGCCCGGCGCCGCCCGCTCCACCACCGCTGCCGCCGCCCCCGACACAGGAGGGACGGCGGCAGCGGCGTTCCGCCGCGGGGGAGGGGTACGGCTCCGAGGGGCGGCCGGGTACGAAGAAGGCCCCGGTCCTGGGGACCGGGGCCTTCTCACGTGGAGCGAACGACGAGGTTCGAACTCGCGACCTCAACCTTGGCAAGGTTGCGCTCTACCAGCTGAGCTACGTTCGCATTGCGCCTGAGCGCGATGACAACTATACCCATCCCTGAGCCCGAGCGAAACGCACTGCCGCGTGACGGTTCTCCACACCCAGTTTGGAGACCGCCGAGGAGAGGTAGTTGCGGACCGTGCCGGGCGAGAGCGAGGCCCGAGCGGCGATCTCCGCGACGGGGGCTCCGTCCGCCGCGAGTTCCAGCACCTCGGCCTCCCGGGCGGTCAGCGGGGAGTCCCCGGCGGAGATCGCGTCGGCGGCCAACTCCGGGTCCACGTAACGGTTTCCGCCGTGCACGATCCGGATGATCTCGGCCAGCCTGCGGGCGCTGAGCGTTTTGGGCACGAAGGCGCGCACCCCCGCGGCCAGGGCCCGCTTCAGATGCCCCGGGCGCCCGTGACTCGTCACGATCATGGTGCGGCAGCCGGGCAGTCCGGCCCGGATGGATGTGGCCACGCTCACACCGTCCGCCCCCGGCATCTGGAGATCGAGGACCGCGACATCGGGCCGGTGGGCCAGGGCCATCGCGAGTGCCTCGGGCCCGGTCGCGGCCTCCGCGACCACCACGAAGTCGTCCTCCAGGGCGAGCAGCGCGGCGAGGGCACCCCGGATCAGGTGCTCGTCGTCGGCGAGCAGCAGACGCACCGGTGCCGGTGACGGTGACAGCGGCAGGGGTTCGGCGGTCAACGTTCCTCCACGAGTTCCGGCACGAGTTCCTCCACGTGTTCCGGCGAGCGTCCCGGCACGGGTCCCGGCGCGCGCCCGGCCGGTGAGGTGGCCGGCACGGTGGCGGTCAGCCGGAAGAACCCGTCCCCCGCCGGCCCCGCCTCCAGCGAGCCGTCGAGCGCGGCGAGCCGCTCCCGCAGTCCCGGCAGCCCCGAGCCCCCTGAGGAGGGACCCGCGTCGGGTGCGCCGTCGTTCTCCACCACCAGTCGTACGGAGCCCCCGTCCGCGGTGAGCCGGATCACGCAGTGGCGCGGGTCGCCGTGGCGCAGCACGTTGGTGGTCGCCTCGCGCACCACCCAGCCGAGCGCCGACCCGGCGGCGCCGGTCAGCCGGTCCGACGCCCGGTCCCCCTCGATCGAGCAGTCGATGCCTGCCGCCACCAAAACCGCCTGAGCCCCGTGAAGTTCGGCGCGCAGATCCGCTTCCCGGTAGCCGCGGACGACGTCGCGCACCTCCTGCTGGGAGGCCTGGGCGATCCGCTGCACCTCGACCATCTGGTCCACGGCCGAGGGCTTGCCGCGCCGGGCGAGTTCGACGGCGAGCTCGCTCTTCAGCGCGATCACCGCGAGGTTGCGGCCCAGCACGTCGTGCATGTCCCGGCCGAACCGGAGCCGTTCCTCCGCCACAGCCAGGCGCGCCTGGAGGTCCCGGGCCTCCTCCGCCTGCCACATCACGCTCAGGCTCCACGCGGAGGGCCGTACCGCCAGCAGCATCAACAGCGCGCTGAACAGCCCGGCACCCGCCGCTCCGGCCAGCGTCCCCCCGCGCACCCCGGCCGCAGCGAAGAGCCCGGCACCCACCGCCGCGTATGCCAGGCCGTGCAGCAGAAAGGTGCGGACCGGCACCAGGAGGACGTACGGGGTGACGAAGGCGATCGGCAGGTCGAGGGCGAACATCGCCAGCCCGCCACCGTCGATCCCGTGCGTGGCCGCCAGCGCCACGAGCAGCCCGAGCCCGGTGGCGAGCAGCACCCCCGGGACGGCCAGACGGCCGGTGGGGAAGGTGCCCTGCCCCAGGTACGACCGGTGGGCCGGGCGGAGGTTGCGGTGCAGGTACGCGCACTGCGCGGCACAGACCAGGGTGAACAGGCCGCCCAGCGTCCACGGCAGCGGATCGTGGCGCAGGTCCGCGAGGAGCGGGGTGATCCCCCAGGTGAGGAGGAAGAACCAGGGCATCGTCTCCAGCGTCGCCCGCTGGTAGAGGTCGATGCGCTGCAGCCTGCTGCGCCCGTGCCAGCGGCGCCGCCACTCCTTCGTACGCCGGATCACCGTTCCCCGTTCCCCGTCCTCCGTGCCGTCGCCGCCGTCGATCAGCGTCGTGGGTCCCATCGGAACCACCGCCGTCCAGCAAACACGGCGAACCCGGTCCACACCAGTGCCGAGACCGCCGCGGCCACGAGCGCGCCCGCGGACCCGCCGCCCAGCCATCCGACGCGGACAAGGGTCATCACCCCGGTCAGCGGCAGCAGTTCGCAGAACGCGGCCAGCCGGTCCGGGAGGACGGCGAGCGGGACGAAGAGCCCCGAGCCCATCCCGGAGACGAGGAAGAACGGCAGGGTGGTGAGCTGTGCCGTCTGCACCGTGCGGGTGCCCGCCGAGGTGAGCGCGGCAAGCCCGGCCAGAAGGACGCAGCCCAGCAGCAGCCCCGCCACCAGCAGGGCGGGTTGCTCCGGCGCCCCCAGCCCCGTGACGGCCCCGCCGACCGCCACGATCAGCGCGCTCTGGGCGAGCAGCAGGAGCGCGGCGGGCAGCGCCGTCCCGCCCAGGATCTCCAGGTCCCGGATCTCCCCGGTCCGCAGCCGCTTCAGCACCAGCTCCTCGCGCCGGGCGACGTACGTGGAGACCAGGTTCATGTGGACGACCTGGATCAGCGCCGCGCCGATCCCGCCGGTCAGGGCGACCCCGGCCACGGACGTTCCGACGGCTCCGAGATCGACCCGTTCGAGGGAGGACTTGAGGGCGACCGTCATCGCCAGGGGCATCAGCAGCGCGACGAAGACCGCCGTCCTGTTCCGCGCGAGCAAGGTGATCTCGGCGCGGGCGAGGGCGGTGAGCCGTTCCCTCGCCGTGGAGCCCGCCGTGGAGCCCGCCGTGGAGCCTGCCGGGCGGTGCTCAGGGGAACCGCCGCCGCGCTTCGTGGTGAGCGTCATGCCGCCGCCTCCCGCACCCGTCGCGCCCCGGCCCGCTCCGCGCCCCCGCCGGCCACCTCGCCGCCGGTGCGCGCGATCTCCAGGAACGCCTCCTCCAGCGACCCGGACCGGGCATCGAGCCCGTCGAGGCTCACGCCCTCTCCGGCGGCCCAGCCGAGAAGCGCGTGCAGCGATTGCTGGAGAGCGCGGGTACGGATCTCCACCTGCCGCCCCTCCGCCGTCGCTCCCGGACCGTGCCGGTCCACCGGCAGCCGGTCGACGGTGACCCCCTCGGGCAACCGGAACCGGATGCGGGCCGGCCGGCCGGCCGTCACCTCGGCCGTCGTCCCGGAAGCCACGATCCGTCCCCCGTGCATGATCGCCAGCCGGTCCGCGAGAGCCTCGGCCTCCTCCAGGTGATGCGTGGTCAGCAACACGGTCGTACCACCGTTCCGGAGACTCCTGACGAGCTCCCAGGTGTCCCGTCGGCCCTCGGCGTCGAGCCCGGTCGTCGGCTCGTCCAGGAAGAGGACCTCCGGGCGGGCGACGAGGGCCAGCCCCAGATCGAGCCGCCGCCGCTCGCCGCCCGAGAGCTGCTTGATCCGGACCCGGGCCCGGCCGGCCAGGCCCACCAGCTCCAGCACCTCCCCGGCGGGCCGGGCGCCGGTGGTGCACGCGGCCCACATCCGTACGGTCTCGGCCACCGTCAGGTCGGAGGGGAAGCCGCCCTCCTGGAGCATCACCCCGGTCCGGGACCTGACGGCGGCCCGCTCGCGGTACGGGTCGTGGCCGAGGACGCGTACGGTCCCGGCGTCCGGCACCGTGAGCCCTTCCAGCAGTTCCACCGTGGAGGTCTTTCCGGCACCGTTCGTGCCGTGCAGCGCGAAGAGCTCGCCGCGCTGCACGGAGAAGGAGATCCCGGAGACCGCTTCGAAGCCGCCCGCGTACACCCGCCGCACCGCGCGTGCCTCGATCACCGCCGTAGGGGAGGGGGTTGGCTCGCCGTCACGCTCGTCTCTGGTCATGCACCCCAGACTGGCCGGGGCCGGGACCCGGCGGCAGTGCGAGCCGTCACCACTTCGCATGACATCCGTCATGACCGCCCGGCGCGGAGTCCGGACCAGCGGCGCCGGCGTGCGCAGGAAAACCCCGCACGGGAAGCGCGTACGAGAAGCCCGCACGGGAAGCGCGTGGAGCGCGCACGAGAAAGACCCCGGTCGAAATCGACCGGGGTCTTTCTTTTGGAGCGGACGACCAGGTTCGAACTGGCGACCTCAACCTTGGCAAGGTTGCGCTCTACCAACTGAGCTACGTCCGCATTGCCTCCGCTCGGCTTTCACCGGGCGGCGCATTCATCACTCTACCCGATCCACCGGAGTGGTCGGAAAGCGATGCAGAGCGGGTGACAGGAATCGCACACTGCGCCTCCCCCCTGGAAGGGGGGTGTTCTACTACTGAACTACACCCGCACGCTGCTGTGGTTGGGGCCTTTCGGCCTTGCCCCTTGGCGTGATCCAGACTCTATCCGAACTGCGGGGGTGCAGCGCAAGTCGGCTCCCTGGCGGATGTCGCGGCGGACTTCCCGCGCGGGCCGTCCCCGAGGGCCGGTGCCGGCCCCGGGGCGGCCCCGAAAGGCTGTCCCGCCCTCAACTCGCTTGTTCGAACGCCTCGTAGACCTTCTTGGGGATGCGTCCCCGGGCCGGCACCGCCATCTGGTGCGACCGCGCCCAGGCGCGGACGGCCGCCGGGTCGGGGGCGAGGGAGGTGTGGTGGTAGGAAACGGGAGTCTTGCCGCGTTTCCCGGTATTTGTCTGCTTTCGACCGGCTGCCATGTACGGAGCCAGGGTCCTCCGCAGTTTTTTCGCGTTGACGGGATTGAGGTCGATCTCGTAGGACTTCCCGTCGATGGCGAAAGTGACCGTTTCTGCCGCCTGCCCCCCGTCGATGTCGTCGGAGAGCGTGACCACTACGCGCTGCGCCACGGATATCGGTCCTTTCCTGACGGCTCCCGCGCATCTGACGTGCGCGGACGCCGGCCTTCCGGCTGCCTGTTCTTTACGGTCGGATCAGGCCGGACTCGCGGGCTCCGGCCCGGTCCTCGGGTCCTGTGTCGGGTCCCGGGCCAGGCTCGCGGTGTCGTGCGACTCCGCCTCCGGCGTCGACGTCGGCGACATCGCTCACTGATCCGGCCCAGAAGTTCCTACAGGCTCCGGGCATCGGTGTTCCGGTGTTCCATGAGCCGTTTGCTTTCCCTGGTAATCATTTGTACAGCGGTGGTACGGCATTGTGAAGCCCGCGCAATTGTTTCGCGTGTCCGTCCGCAATCGATCCGGATTTTTTCCCGGAGTTTTCCCCGGAACGGTGGCGATCGATATCGGCGCGTGATCTCCAGATCCGTGTCTACCCGCGTAGAAATTTCCGCCAGGTACGCTGGCAGGACCCGCGGGGGTCTGGGGAACCCCCCGGAGACCCAGCCGCACCACACCATTGGGAGTGCCAGTGGCACGCGTCGTAGTCGACGTCATGCTCAAGCCGGAGATCCTCGACCCGCAGGGACAGGCGGTGCAGCGCGCACTGCCCCGTCTCGGCTTCGAGGGAATCGCCGACGTACGCCAGGGGAAGCGTTTCGAGCTTCAGGTCGAAGGGCCGGTCGACGACGCCGCCCTGGCCCGGATCAACGAACTCGCCGAGACCTTCCTCGCGAACACCGTCATCGAGGACTTCGTCGTGAAGGTGGAGTCCGAGGAGGCCGCGAAGTGACCGCTCGTATCGGCGTCGTCACTTTCCCCGGCACCCTCGACGACCAGGACGCGCTGCGCGCGGTCCGGGTCGCGGGGGCGGAGCCCGTATCGCTGTGGCACCGCGACAAGGACCTGCACCAGGTCGACGCGGTCGTCCTCGCGGGCGGGTTCTCCTACGGCGATTACCTGCGGGCCGGAGCCATCTCCCGCTTCTCGCCGGTGATGGAGACCATCATCGAGCAGGCGAAGGCGGGCATGCCGGTCCTCGGCATCTGCAACGGCTTCCAGATCCTGACCGAGGCGCACCTGCTGCCCGGCGCGATGCTGCGCAACAACCACCTCCACTTCATCTGCCGCGACCAGAAGCTGCGGGTGGAGAACACGGGGACGGCCTGGACCGCGGACTACGCGGACGGCCAGGAGATCTCCGTACCGCTGAAGAACATGGACGGCCGGTACACCGCCGACGAGCGCACGCTCGACGAGCTGGAGGCCGAGGGCCGCGTCGCGTTCCGCTACGTCGACGTGAACCCCAACGGCTCGCTCCGTGACATCGCCGGCATCTCCAACGCCGCCGGCAACGTCGTGGGCCTCATGCCGCACCCCGAGCACGCGGTCGAGCCGCTGATCGGCACCGGCGGCACGGACGGCCTCGGTTTCTTCACCTCGATCATCAAGAAGCTGGTCAACGCATGAGCCTGGATACGGTCAAGCACGCGGCCGAGACCCCGGACGCCGGGCAGCCCTGGAAGGAACTCGGCCTCAAGGAGGACGAGTACGCCCGCATCCGCGAGATCCTGGGCCGCCGTCCCACCGGTGCCGAGCTCGCCATGTACTCCGTGATGTGGTCCGAGCACTGCTCCTACAAGAGCAGCAAGGTCCACCTCAAGCAGTTCGGCGAGAAGGTCCCGGCCAACGACGCGATGCTCGTCGGCATCGGCGAGAACGCCGGTGTGGTCGACGTCGGCCAGGGCTACGCGGTCACCTTCAAGGTCGAGTCGCACAACCACCCCTCGTACATCGAGCCCTACCAGGGTGCGGCGACCGGCGTCGGCGGCATCGTCCGCGACATCCTCGCCATGGGGGCCCGCCCGATCGCGGTCGTCGACCCGCTGCGCTTCGGCGCGGCCGACCACCCCGACACCAAGCGCGTCCTGCCGGGCGTCGTCGCGGGCATCGGCGGCTACGGCAACTGCCTCGGCCTGCCGAACATCGGCGGCGAGGTCGTCTTCGACGCCTGCTACCAGGGCAACCCGCTCGTCAACGCCGGCTGCATCGGCGTGATGAAGCACGAGGACATCCACCTCGCGCAGGCTTCCGGACCCGGCAACAAGGTCATCCTCTACGGTGCCCGCACCGGCGGCGACGGCATCGGCGGCGTCTCGGTCCTCGCGTCCGAGACCTTCGAGTCGACCGGTCCCGCGAAGCGCCCGGCCGTCCAGGTCGGCGACCCGTTCCAGGAGAAGCTCCTCATCGAGTGCACCCTGGAGATCTTCAAGGAGAAGCTCGTCGCGGGCATCCAGGACCTCGGCGGCGCCGGGCTCTCCTGCGCCACGTCCGAGCTGGCCTCCGCCGGTTCCGGCGGCATGCGCGTCGAGCTGGACACCGTGCCGCTGCGCGACTCCTCCCTCTCGCCCGAGGAAATCCTCATGAGCGAGTCGCAGGAGCGCATGTGCGCGATCGTCGAGCCGCAGCACGTGGACCGCTTCCTGGAGATCTGCGAGAAGTGGGACGTCATCGCCACCGTCATCGGTGAGGTGACCGAGGGCTCCCAGCTGGAGATCTTCTGGCACGGCGAGCAGATCGTGGACGTTCCGCCGCGGTCCGTCGCCCACGAGGGCCCGACCTACCACCGCCCGTTCGCCCGGCCCGAGTGGCAGGACGCCCTCCAGGCCGACGACGCCGGCAAGCTGGCCCGCCCGGCGAACGGCGACGAGCTGCGCGCGCAGGTGCTCCAGCTCGTCTCCTCGCCGAACCAGGCGTCGAAGTCGTGGATCACGGACCAGTACGACCGGTTCGTGCAGGGCAACACCGTGCTCGCGATGCCCGAGGACGCCGGCATGGTCCGCATCGACGAGGAGACCAACCTCGGCGTGGCCATGGCGACCGACGGCAACGGCCGTTACGCGAAGCTCGACCCCTACACCGGTGCGCAGCTCGCGCTGGCGGAGTCGTACCGCAACGTCGCCGCTTCCGGTGCCAAGCCGCTCGCGATCTCGGACTGCCTGAACTTCGGTTCGCCCGAGGACCCGGACGTCATGTGGCAGTTCGCCGAGGCCACCCGCGGTCTCGCGGACGGCTGCCTGGAGCTGGGCACCCCGGTCACCGGCGGCAACGTCTCGCTGTACAACCAGACCGGTGACACCGCGATCCACCCGACGCCGGTCGTGGCCGTGCTCGGTGTGATCGACGACGTCAACCGGCGTACGCCGGTCGCGTTCGCGCAGGAGGGGCAGCTGCTCTACCTGCTCGGCGACACGCACGAGGAGTTCGGCGGCTCGGCCTGGTCCGAGGTCGTCCACCAGCACCTCGGCGGGATGCCGCCCAAGGTCGACCTGGGCCGCGAGAAGCTGCTCGGCGAGATCCTGATCTCGGCCTCGCGGGACGGCATGATCGACGCCGCGCACGACCTGTCCGACGGCGGTCTCGTCCAGGCGGTCACCGAGTCCTGCCTGCGCGGCGGGCAGGGTGCCCGGCTGGTCGTCCCGGACGGTCTGGACGCGTTCACCTTCCTCTTCTCCGAGTCGGCGGGGCGCGCGGTCGTCTCGGTGCCGCGCAGCGAGGAGCTCCGCTTCAACGACATGTGCGGGGCGCGGGGTCTGCCCGTCACCCGGATCGGTGTCGTGGACGGTGACGAGATCGAGGTCCAGGGCGAGTTCAGCATCCCGCTGAGCGAGCTGCGGACCGCCCACGAGGGAACGATTCCGGCGCTCCTCGCCTGAGCCCTCCCCGCCGGCGCACGCCATGCCGATGCCCCCCGTCCGGTCCGCCGGGCGGGGGGCGTCGTGCTGTTCCCGACGGTCAGCGCAGCAGCGCCGCCCGGACCGTCCACAGGCCGTGTCGGTGGAGAGGGTGGCGACCGTGCGGGGCTTCGCGCTGCTGGAGGCCGGTCTCGGCGGGTTCGCGGCCCGGCGGTGAGCGCGGGCGATCCGGCGGTCCCGGGCGCCGGTGGCCGCCGGCCCCCGGGGTGCCGGAGGGCCGGGGCGAGGCGCCCGCCGGGAGCCGTACGCTCGACGGCATGCCGCCGACCCGCAAGCGCGCCCGCCGCTACGACCCCGACCGCACCCGTACCGCCGTACTGGCGCAGTTCGCGCAGGTCGGGCGGGCGGTCGCGGGGCTGACCCCCGACCAGCTCGCACGGCCCACGCGGCTCGGCGACTGGACCGTGCGCGAGCTGGCCGTCCACCTGGCGACGGGCCTCTCGGTCGTCTGCCGGAACCTGGAGCTGCCGGAGCCGCGCGGCGGGAAGCCGGAACTGACCCCGGTGGAGTGGCCCTTCACGACGGCGGGGCGGGCGGGCGCCATCGACGAGGACACCCGTGCGCTCGCCGCCGCCCATCCCGATCCGGCCGCCCTGTACGAGGAGGTGACGGCCCGCTTCGAGGCGGTGGTGGTACCGGCCCCGGCCGACCGTCTGCTGCCGACCCGGGCCGGCTCGATGCTGCTGGGCGACTACCTGGTCACCCGGACCGTCGAACTGATCGCGCACACGGACGACCTCAACGCGGCGACCGGCCTGGACATCCCGTACGACCGGCAGGCCCTGGCCGCCGCCACCCGGCTGCTCGCGGACGCCCTCGCCGAACGGGCACCCGGCGGTTCGGTGGAGGTACGCGTTCCGCCGTTCGCGGTGGTCCAGTGCATCGGCGGCCCCCAGCACACGCGCGGCACGCCCCCCAACGTCGTGGAGACCGACCCGCTCACCTGGATCCGGCTGGCGACCGGGCGGGCCGGCTGGTCCGAGGAGCGGGAGGCGGCGCGGGTCTCGGCGAGCGGGGAGCGGGCCGACCTCACGGGGCTGCTGCCGCTCATGAGGTGAGGCGCCGGGGCGGTGAGGCGCCGGCACACGGACGCGGGGCGCCGCGGGCCGGAGCGTCCCGCCGACCGTCGTCAGGAGCGGGCGGCGGGACGGGTCTCACGCCGGGTACGGCAGCAGCTCCGCGTCGGTCCGCTCCCAGAACGCCCGCAGCTCCGCCAGCAACTCCGGCTCCTCGGCAGCCCGGTTCGCCTGCTCCCGCTGGTCCTCGCGCAGGTTGAAGAGCTGGTCGCCGCCGGTCTTGCCCCGGTAGTACTTCCAGTCGCCCCGGCGCACCGCGCGCTCGCCGCGCACCCGCCAGAACAGCTCGCGCTCCGGCACCTCCTCGCCCCGCAGCAGATAGCCGCCGAGGCTGGTGCCGTCCAGCGGGTACGCCGGGGCCGGGCGGGCGCCCGCGATCTCCAGCAGCGTCGCCGTCCAGTCCGGCGAGAAGACCGGCAGGTCACTGACCTGGCCCGCGTCGATGCGGGCAGGCCAGCGCAGTACGGCCGGAACCCGGATGCCGCCCTCCTGGAGCGAGCTCTTGTTGCCGGAGAGGGGCCACTGGTAGGAGAAGCGCTCGCCGCCGTTGTCACTGGCGAAGAAGACGAGGGTGTCCTCCTCCTGCCCGGACTTCCTCAGCGCGTCGAGCACCTTGCCGACCGAACGGTCGAGGTCCTCGACCATCTCCTTGTACTTCTCCACCGATCCGCCGTCGTTGTGGAAGAGGGCGGCGATGTCGCCCGACTTGATCTTCCGGACGACCTCGGCGCTCTCCTCGGTGTCGCCGTCCGCGATCCACGGCCAGTGCGGGGTCGTGAAGTTGAGGTTCAGCAGCCACGGCTTGTCGTGGTCGCGCTGGACGTACTCGCTCGCCCGCTCGGTGAGGATGCGCGTGTAGTAGCGGAGGTCCTTGTACTCGGCGTCGCCCTCGTAGAGGTCGTACTCGCCGCCGAGGCCGAGCTTGGAGTAGTACTCCAGCGCGCCGCCGAAGTTGCCGAAGAACTCGTCCCAGCCCGACTTGGTGGGGCTGTAGTCCGGCAGGTAACCGCAGTGCCACTTGCCGATGAGGGCGGTGGCGTACCCGGTGCCGCGCAGCAGCGAGGCGAGCGTCGGGTGCGTCGGCTCCAGGCCCACCGACCGGTCCGCGATCGGCTCGGCGAGCCCGCCCTCGGTGCGCCCCGGGTAACGGCCGGTGTAGAGGCTGAAGCGGGTGGGCGAGCAGGTGGCGGAGCCGGAGTACGCGTCGGTGAACCGCACGCCCTGGCGGCCGAGGCGGTCCAGGTGGGGCGTCTTGATGTGCGGGGCGCCGTACGAGGAGAGGTCGGCCCAGCCCAGGTCGTCACCCAGGATGAAGAGGATGTTGGGGCGGCGGGAGTGCTTGCCGCGCGCCGCCCGGAAGGGCTTCTCCCGCGCCTCGGGCTTCTGCGGAGCGGCGGCCGGGGCGGCGGACGCGGGTCCGGCCGACAGGCCCACGGCCGCGGTGGCGGCGGTCGCGCCGGCGGCGGTGGTGAAGGCCCGGCGCGAGAACGAGCCGGACGGCTCGGCGGGGCGGGGATGCGGATTCTGGGCGGAAGACATGGCGACTCCGGGCACGGGGTTCCCGCAGGGCGGCCGGATACGCCGAGGCGCACCCGGAGCCCTGCGGGGACGGACGGGGAAGCAGAGGGAAAGAGGCGGGGACACCGCGCCTGCACCGCACCGGCGCCGGACCGCGCCTGCACGGGACCGCACGGGGGACGCGGGAGGCACGGGCGGTCGCGGATCACCCGGTGGGCGGCCGGAAGGGAAGCGCGGCCGAGGGGGCGCGGCCGGGGACCCGCGACACGGCGCGGACGGCGGCCGGCGCGGCGGGCCCGGCCGATCAGGAGCTCAAGGGCTCAGGAGCAGCGACAGATGGCGCTCGCCAGGCGTCCCAGATCGACGTGACGGCGCTCCACGAGCGTGACCGAGAGATCACCGAGGGGCTGCATGGCCCTGGAGCCTGCCGCTTGGTCGTGCCCGTGTCAACGATCGTCTCGCTCTACGGACTCGGGTACCGGTATCCGGACGAGGATCGCCGCTCGGGCCGTCGGCGGGGCCGCCGGAGTCCGCCGTCCGCCCCGCGCAGTGTGAGGCTCGACACGGAACGAGCGGTCGAAGGGCGCCTCCGGCCGCCCCCGGGCCCGCCTCACCCAGAGCAACGGAGGGGAGTGGGCCGCCGACGGGCGCGCCGCCCCCCGCACCGGCCCGGAGGGGCCGCAGTGCTGGGATCCGGCCGTTCCGCCCTTCGGCGGGCACCGCCCGGGGAGATGACGAAGATCACTCCCGGTGATCGAAAGGATCGTCCGGAAACGGACTTCCCGCTCCGCGTCCGCGCACGTCCGGGCGGCTCCCACCGCAGGTGCGGGACCCCCACCCAATTCGGACCAGTGGTCGACCTCGCCTACACTCGGTGGCGTGCCTCGTGGTGATGGACGACTCAACCACGACCTGCTCCCCGGCGAGAAGGGCCCCCAGGACGCTTGCGGCGTCTTCGGTGTCTGGGCTCCCGGCGAAGAGGTCGCCAAGCTCACCTATTTCGGACTGTATGCCCTGCAGCACCGTGGACAAGAGTCCGCGGGCATCGCAGTGAGCAACGGGTCCCAGATCCTGGTCTTCAAGGACATGGGACTGGTCTCGCAGGTCTTCGACGAAACGTCTCTGGGGTCGCTCCAGGGCCATATCGCGGTCGGTCATGCCCGCTACTCCACCACCGGTGCCTCGGTGTGGGAGAACGCGCAGCCGACGTTCCGTGCCACCGCGCACGGCTCGATCGCCCTCGGCCACAACGGCAACCTGGTCAACACGGCCCGTCTCGCGGAGATGGTCGCCGACCTGCCGCGCAAGAACGGCCGCTCCACCCAGGTCGCCGCGACGAACGACACCGACCTCGTGACCGCGCTGCTCGCCGAGCAGGTCGACGACGAGGGCAAGCCGCTCACCATCGAGGAAGCAGCCACCAAGGTGCTTCCGCAGGTCCGCGGCGCCTTCTCGCTGGTCTTCATGGACGAACACACCCTCTACGCGGCCAGGGACCCGCAGGGCATCCGCCCGCTCGTCCTCGGACGCCTGGAGCGCGGCTGGGTCGTCGCGTCGGAGTCCGCCGCCCTCGACATCTGCGGGGCCAGCTACGTCCGCGAGATCGAGCCGGGCGAGCTGGTCGCCATCGACCAGAACGGTCTGCGCACCTCCCGCTTCGCGGAAGCGAAGCCCAAGGGCTGCGTCTTCGAGTACGTCTACCTGGCCCGCCCCGACACCGACATCGCCGGGCGGAACGTCTACCTCTCCCGCGTCGAGATGGGCCGGCGCCTCGCAGCCGAAGCCCCCGTCGAGGCGGACCTGGTCATAGCGACACCGGAGTCCGGCACTCCTGCCGCGATCGGTTACGCCGAGGCCAGCGGAATCCCGTTCGGTGCCGGGCTGGTCAAGAACGCGTACGTCGGCCGGACCTTCATCCAGCCCTCGCAGACCATCCGTCAGCTGGGCATCCGTCTGAAGCTGAACCCGCTCAAGGAAGTCATCAAGGGCAAGCGCCTGGTGGTCGTGGACGACTCGATCGTCCGCGGCAACACCCAGCGCGCGCTGGTCCGGATGCTCCGCGAGGCCGGTGCCGCCGAGATCCACATCCGGATCTCGTCCCCGCCGGTCAAGTGGCCCTGCTTCTTCGGCATCGACTTCGCGACCCGCGCCGAGCTCATCGCCAACGGCATGTCGGTCGACGAGATCGCCACGTCCATGGGCGCCGACTCGCTGTCGTACATCTCCCTCGACGGGATGATCGAGGCGACGACGATCCAGAAGCCCAACCTCTGCCGCGCCTGCTTCGACGGTGAATACCCGATGGAGCTCCCGGACCCGGAGCTGCTCGGCAAGCAGCTGCTGGAGACCGAGCTGGCCGCCGGCCCCGCCGCCACCGCGGCGGCCGACGCGCTGCGTCGTCCGTGATCCGGACCGACCGGCGTCCCCTCCAGCCCCGTATTCCCACACGAAAGATCCCGGGCAATGTCTGAGACAACAGGTGCTTCCTACGCTGCGGCCGGCGTCGACATCGAGGCGGGCGACCGCGCGGTCGAGCTGATGAAGCAGTGGGTGAAGAAGACGAAGCGCCCCGAGACCGAGGGTCTCGGCGGGCTCGGCGGATTCGCCGGACTCTTCGACGCCTCCGCGCTCAAGCGCTACGAGCGCCCGCTGCTGGCCTCCGCCACCGACGGCGTCGGCACGAAGGTCGACCTGGCGCGGCAGATGGGCGTCTACGACACCATCGGCCACGACCTGGTGGGCATGGTCGTCGACGACCTCGTCGTCTGCGGCGCCGAACCGCTCTTCATGACCGACTACATCTGCGTCGGCAAGGTGCATCCCGAGCGTGTCGCGGCGATCGTGAAGGGCATCGCCGAGGGCTGTGTCCTCGCCGGCTGCTCCCTGGTCGGCGGCGAGACGGCCGAGCACCCCGGGCTCCTCGGTCCGGACGACTTCGACGTCGCCGGCGCGGGGACGGGCGTGGTCGAGGCCGACCGTCTGCTCGGTCCCGATCGCATCCGCGAGGGTGACGCGGTGATCGCCATGGCGTCGTCCGGTCTTCACTCCAACGGGTACTCGCTCGTGCGTCACGTGGTCTTCGACCGGGCGGGCTGGACCCTGGACCGCCAGGTGGAGGAGTTCGGCCGGACCCTCGGCGAGGAGCTCCTGGAGCCCACGCGGATCTACTCGCTGGACTGCCTCGCCCTCACCCGTACGACCGAGGTGCACGGATTCAGCCACGTCACCGGCGGCGGTCTTGCGAACAACCTGGCCCGGGTGATCCCGGACGGGCTGCACGCCACGGTGGACCGCTCCACCTGGACCCCGGGCGCGGTGTTCGACCTGGTCGGCAAGGCCGGAAAGGTCGAGCGGCTGGAGCTGGAGAAGACGCTGAACATGGGCGTCGGCATGATCGCGATCGTCCCGGCGGACTCCGTGGACGTGGCGTTGACGACGCTGGCCGACCGCGGGGTCGACTCCTGGGTCGCCGGTGAGATCACCGCCCGCGGCGACCACGCCACGGGCGCCGAGCTGACCGGCGACTACGCCCGCTGACCACCCGCGGGCACACCGCGAGCGGGCGGGGCAGGGCGACCGGGATCGCCCGCCCGCCCGGCGGCGGCTCCCTGCCGACCGTCCGGCCCATGCCTCGTGAACATCGGACGGACACCCGGCGGACATCCCACGATGCCGTACCGCCCGCCCGGAGACCGGACAAGCGGTACGGGACGTCGAACGCCACGGCCCGATCGTGACCGGACAGCACAGAACCCGGTCCGGGCAGGCCCGGACCGGGTTGTTGTGTCAGCGCGAGGTCAAGCGCCGCGGCGCTGGGACGAGGGACCGGACTCTTCGTCCTCGTCCTCGTCGTCGTTGTAAAGATCCGCGTACTGTGCGTACGGGTCATCGTCCTCGTCGTCGTCCTCGAACGGCTCGGCGTTCGGTGGCTGACTCGAAGGTGATGCGCCCAGCTCATTGGCCAGACGGTTCAGGTCGGTTCCGCCGCTGCTGTACTTCAGCTGGCGGGCGACCTTTGTCTGCTTGGCCTTTGCCCGGCCGCGCCCCATGGCTCGACCCCCTCGGTGACGGGGCTCGACGGCCCCAGAGTCTTGACACGCGTTCATGTTTCGGGACGGCCTCTCGGATGAGAGTCCGCGCCCGTAGAGCTTCAACGGTACCTGCTTCCGTGGCCATACGGTACGCCGCCCGCGTCTTGCGCCTCGGTGCAGGACCAATGAGGAGCTCCGTCCTCGCTGGTCAACTGCGATTTTAACCTCTTCTCGGCGTGCGACCCGCCGACCGGCGTGAGTCTTGTCTCGCCGGTCCCCCGCGGGCCCCGCCGACCGGGGAGGACATGCCGTTCCGGTCGGCGGGCGGTCGTTCAGGAGCGCGGGAGACGGCCGGCCCCGGCCATCCTCAGCTCGGCGATCCGGTCCGCGGCGGCGGCCGGCGGAATGCCGTCCGCCTTCGCACGTGCGAACAGCTCCAGCGTGGTGTCGAAGATCTTCGCCGTCTTCGCCCTGGCCCGCTCGAAGTCGAAACCGTGCAGTTCCTCGGCGACCTGGATCACGCCACCGGCGTTCACCACGTAGTCCGGCGCGTAGAGGATCGCGCGGTCCGCGAGGTCCTTCTCCACCCCCGGGTGCGCGAGCTGGTTGTTGGCGGCGCCGCAGACCACCTTCGCGGTGAGCACCGGCACGGTGGTGTCGTCGAGCGCGCCGCCGAGCGCGCACGGGGCGTAGATGTCGAGCCCCTCGGTGCGGATCAGGGCGTCGGTGTCCGCCACCACGGTGACCTCGGGGTGGGCGTCGGTGATCCGGCGCACCGACTCCTCGCGCACGTCGGTGACCACGACGTCGGCCCCGTCCTCCAGCAGGTGCCGCACCAGATGCCGGCCGACCTTGCCGACGCCGGCGACGCCGACCTTCCGGCCGCGCAGGGTCGGATCGCCCCACAGGTGCTGGGCCGAGGCCCGCATCCCCTGGAAGACGCCGAACGCCGTGAGTACGGACGAGTCCCCCGCGCCGCCGTTCTCGGGGGAGCGCCCGGTGGTCCAGCGGCACTCGCGGGCGACGGTGTCCATGTCCTCGACGTACGTGCCGACGTCACAGGCCGTGACGTAGCGTCCGCCGAGGGAGGCCACGAACCGGCCGTAGGCGAGCAGGAGTTCCTCGGTCTTCACGAGGTCCGGGTCGCCGATGACGACGGCCTTGCCGCCGCCGTGGTCGAGCCCGGCCATGGCGTTCTTGTACGACATCCCGCGCGCGAGGTTCAGCGCGTCGGCGACGGCGTCCGCCTCGGTGGCGTACGGGTGGAAACGGGTGCCGCCGAGGGCGGGGCCCAGGGCGGTGGAGTGGAGGGCGATGACGGCCTTGAGGCCGCTGGCCCGGTCCTGGCAGATGACGACCTGCTCATGGCCTCCCTGGTCCGAGTGGAACAGAGTGCGCAGCACGTCCGCGGGGGCGGCGGGTGCGTCAGGTGCGCCGGTCACATCGGTCACGGTGGTGACTCCCAAGTACGAAGCGGCGGAGGGGCCTTCTGAGGGTGGGAAAACCCCGGCGGACCGGCGGGGCCGGCCCGTTCGGTTCCGAGCGTAGGCGCTGCCCCCGCGCGGATCGCCCCTCTGCCGTGGATCACCCCCCGAGGGAGTACGGGCGTGACACGATCAGCTTCATGTCGGTGGTGTCTTCAGTGCTCGTCCCTTACACGTCCTATCTGCGGGTGTACGAGCCCCTGGCCGCCTTCCCGGAGGCCGAGCGCGCGCACTGGACGCGCTACGCGCAACGTTCCGAGTTCCCCACCGCGCAGGACGAACTCCGGCGCTCGCTCGCGGACTTGGTGCCCACTCCCCCGGTCGGGGTGAGTCCCCACGAGAGCGCCGACGCCTTCGTCGCGGAGGTCGACGGGGTGGTCTGCGTCTGCCCGTGGCGGACCCGGCTGCGCGGATGGCTGGCCCTGGAGGAACTAGAGGGTCTGTTTCCGGCCAATGTGCTGGACGCCGTGCTGCCGGAGGTGGTCCGGGACCAGCAGGTCGCCGACCACGAGCGGTGGCAGCGCCGGAACCCGGACGCACGGCCCTGGATCAGGACGGCGGTCTGGCACGTACCGGTCCGCTGGTTCGTGCTCTTCGCCGACGGGGAGCGCGAGTACGGGGCGCCGGACGGCGAGGGCGGACCGGCGTCGCTGCGGTACCGGACACCCATGGTGGAGGCGCGGCGCAGGCTGGCGCGCGGGCTGCGGACGCTGCGCGAGACCGTGGACGACGGTCCGTTGGCGGACGGGCTGGTGGACGTGGGCCGCTGGCTGGAGGAGTTCCACCCCCGGTCGCTGGTCGAACTGGACTACGGGGGCCTGGTGCACGCCGTACCGGCCGCGCGGCTCGCCGAGGACCGGTCGGCCGCGGACGTGGCCGAGGGCATCGGGGCGCTGCGCGACGGCGACAACGACCGTGCCGCGGTGGCGTACGGCCGGCTCGCGGAACGCTGGCGCGCGGTGCGGGACCTCCGGTCCGCCAACTGACGGGCGGGGTCCGGGGATCGCGCCCGGGACGGTCCACGGGTCCGCCCCGGCTTCCCGTCGGTCGGCCCGCCGCCATGCCCGCCGGTCGGCCTGTCCGGAGGGCGCGGCTTCGTGAAGTGAACGGTGCGAGGGCTGTCCGGCGTCAACATGTGTCGGCACACCGCACCACCAATGGATGCGAATCGGAACACGGCGGCATGAAAGGTTCGAACCGGGGCAACCTCATGCCGAGGCGGTCGCAAGCAGCCCAACCGGATGGAACCGTGCCAAGGTGCGCCAACCGCCTTCTTCGCCAGGAAGGCCGGCCGTGCGGCCGGCCGCGACCGGGAGGGAGTCGAGGGAGCCGATGATCGCCGACGAGACGCGCGGGCATGCGCGCGAACCCACGGGAAACACCGAGGAGCGCCCGGCCGGGACGTGATCCGGCGAGCGCGAGTCGCGGGGCCGGCGCCTTCCGGGCCGGTCCGCAGCCCGGCTGACGGCCCGTCGGGTGCGTTCCCTGGGGCGGGAGGGCCTGGTGCGACGGGAGGCTACGTCCAGCGCCCTAGGTCTTACGTCCTGAACCGGTCCATTGGCCGCAAGCGTGACGGACGGCACTAAGGGCGCCCTTGCGTCCATCCCTACCCCTCGTGCCAAAATAGGACAAGGAGTCCGGGGAGGACTCTGTCCGTCCAACTATGGGCGGATTGCTCTGCATTGCGCGCTATGGGGGGTCTAGTGACTCCTGATTGCTCTGTGACTGATCGTTACTGACGCGTGACTGTCCGCTATGGCATGGTCCATCGGCATCCGTCGCTGATGAACACCTGGGAGGGCAATTCCATCGGTTTGGCCGACGCGGCTGGACGGATGGTGTAGTTGTAGTGCCGAGGACAAGCCGTTCGTCCTATAACCGACTCGGCCCCCGTTCACCATTTCGGGCAACGTGGGCCAAGGTGCAGAATTTAGAGGAAAGAACCGAGATGGTTCGGTTCTCCCGAGGAGGCCGCTCATGACCGCTCGCACCCCTGATGCCGAGCCGCTGCTGACCCCGGCTGAGGTTGCCACGATGTTCCGCGTGGACCCGAAGACGGTCACCCGTTGGGCCAAGGCTGGCAAGCTCACGTCCATCCGCACGCTCGGTGGACATCGCCGATACCGCGAGGCAGAGGTCCGCGCACTGCTTGCGGGTATTCCGCAGCAGCGCAGCGAGGCCTGAAACACCCCTGTCGCCGCATCACGACCGGGCAGCTGACGGCCCCCCAACCGCAGCCGCTCACCCATAGCTCCATACGACGGGCGCCCGCCCCAACGGGCGTCATACCTGTGCGATGCGGGTACGTCGTCAAGATCGCGCTGGACTCCGCCGGGTCCAGCGCGATCTTTTTTTGTGCCCGGAAGTGCCGGGAGGTGCCCGGAAGTGCCCCGGTGGCCGGGCCGCGGGCATGTGCGGCCGTCCTGACCGGCCGGTACGTGCGTCCGGTAGGTGCGGCCCTGACGGGCCGCCGGTTCCCGCTCCGGCGCACGCCGGGCGCCTCCCCGCGGCGCCTTCCGGTCGTTTCCCGGGCCTCTCCGTGTGGCCTGCCGTGTCGCTTTCCGGCGGAGGCGCGGTGGGGGGTGTGGGCAGGTGTGGGGTTCCGTGTGCAACCCGGTGAAGGACTCTGTCCGGAGGCGGGGGAGCTACCCGTACGGGCCGGGAGAAACCGGAGGGATGGATTCCACAGGAGCCCCGTAGAAGGGTGCAATTGCACATATTAAATTCGACGGTTGTATGGGGAGGGTAAAATCACCCTGTCCAAAAACTGGTTGAGTGACTCCCGTCACACTCCCGGCCGCTCGCCGACATCCAGCCTGCCACTACGGGGAGGCGGGAAACACCGCCGATGGTCATGGAGGGCGGGGGCTTTCGCCCTTCGCTCCGGCGGCCTCCGTGTCGTTCCCGGGCCCCCGGCGCGGGGCGTCGGGGGCGGCGCCCCGATCGTGGAGGCGGGGCCGGGTGCCGGTGAGGTCCCGGAGGGTGCTCCAAGGGGCTCTGAGGCCCCCGGGGAACGGGATCGCGGCGCCCGGGAGCAGGTCGGAGCCCCTGGGGGCGTCGGTGACTTCGGGCGCCGTCGGGGAGCCTCCTGGGGCGGGGAGAGCCGTGGGTCCGGGGGCGACAGGGGCGGCGGCCTGGGCGGTGCGGGCTGCGGCAGGTACGGGCGGGCGGCCCCGGGGCCGGTCGGGCCGCCGCGCGGACTCTCGGACGGGCTCGGGCGGGCGCCCGGCTGGGCCCATGGCCTGCGGTCCCGGGTCTGCGGGTTCCGGTCTCGGGTCTCGGGTCTCGGGTCTCGCCGAGGGTGTGCGGCCGCCGGCGGCCGGGACCCGCGCATCGCGCCGAGGGAACGGCATGTGCCGTTCGTTCCGGGCGTGCGCCCACCGGATGCGCCCCGCGGGCCGCGCGCACCCCGCCCCCGGCTGCACTGCGCACGCCGCGCCCGCCTCGCCCCCGGTGGCGTAGGGCACGGGAACGCGCGAAGGGCCCGGATCGAAATGATCCGGGCCCTTCGATTGCTGCGGTCCTGACGGGATTTGAACCCGCGGCCTCCACCTTGACAGGGTGGCGAGCACTCCAAACTGCTCCACAGGACCTTGCTGTTGTTTTTCGCTTCCGTACTCTCGTCCGGCTGCGAAACAGGACTGTACAGGAGGTCGGCGGGCCAGGTCGAATTCACCTGGAGTGACGGCCCGCTCACGCCCCGGGGGAGGGGTGAGCGGGCCGGATTCCTCAGGCTGTCCGACCGTTCCCGCACCGCCCGCCGGTCCGACGCGCACGGTCGGACACGGCCTACGGCGCGGCGGCGTCGATCGCCTTCACGATCCGCTTGTCCGACACCGGGAAAGCCGTCCCCAGCGCGTGCGCGAAGTAGCTGACCCGCAACTCCTCGATCATCCAGCGGATGTCCAGGACCTCCTGCGGTACCGGCCGCCCCTGCGGCAGCTGTTCCAGCAGCCAGGCGTACTCGTCCTGCATCTCGTGCACCTTCTCCATACGCGTGGTGTCGCGCTGGACGGAGGTCGGCATCTGCTGGAGGCGGCGGTCCGCGGCCACGAGGTAGCGCATCAGGTCCGGCAGTCTGCGCAGCCCGGTCGCGGTGACGAAGCCGGCCGGTACGAGGCGCGCCAGCTGCGCCGTCACGTCGGCGACGTTGTTCATCAGCGTCAGGCTGTTCGTGGCCTTCAGACGGCGCTCACAGGCCTGCCAGGCGGCCAGGATCTGCTGGACCTGGCCGACCGTGCGGACCGTGAGGTCCACGAGGTCGGCGCGGACCTTGTCGTACAGCGCCTTGAACGACGCCTCGTCCCAGGCTGGGCCGCCGTGGGCGGCGATCAGGCGGTCGGCGGCGGCGGTGGCGCAGTCCTCGAAGAGCGCCTGCACCGAGCCGTGCGGATTGCGCGACAGGGCCAGCTTCTGCTGGTTGCTGAGCTTGTCCGAGGCGAACTTCGCCGGGTTCACCGGGATGTTCAGCAGGATGAGCCTGCGGGTGCCCCGCCACATCGCCTGCTGCTGTTCGGCCTCGGTGTCGAAGAGCCGGACGGCCACCGTCTCGCCCTGGTCCACCAGCGCCGGGTACGCCTTGACCGGCTGCCCGGCCCGCCGGGTCTCGAAGACGCGCTCCAGCGTGCCGATGGTCCAGCCGGTGAGGCCCGAGCGCTCGATGGAGACGCCGGTGGGCCCGGCGGTGGCCGCGGCGGCCTGGGAGAGCGCCTGGCGGGCCTTCGGGCGCAGCCGGAGCTTGAGCGCCTCCAGGTCCTTGTCCTCGGCGACCTTGCGCCGTCGCTCGTCGACGATCCGGAACGTGATCTTCAGGTGTTCCGGTACGCGCCCGAGGTCGAAGTCGTCCGCGGTGACCGGCACCCCGACCATCCGCTGGAGTTCGCGGGCGAGAGTCGTGGGCAGCGGCTCCTGGAGCGGGACGGCCCGGTCCAGGAACTTGTCCGCGTAGTTCGGGGCGGGGACGTAGTGGCGGCGGATCGGCTTGGGCAGCGAGCGGATCAGCTCGGTGATGACCTCTTCGCGCAGGCCCGGGATCTGCCAGTCGAACCCCTCGGAGGTGACCTGGTTGAGCACTTGGAGCGGGATGTGGACGGTCACGCCGTCCGCGTCCGCGCCGGGCTCGAACTGGTACGTCACCTTGAACTTGAGCTTCCCCTGCCGCCAGGAGTCCGGGTAGTCGTCCTTGGTGACGGCCCCGGCCTTCTCGTTGATGAGCATGGAGCGCTCGAAGTCCAGCGCGTCCGGCTCGTCGCGGCGCTTGTGCTTCCACCACGAGTCGAAGTGCGCGCCGGAGACGACGTGCTCCGGAATGCGCTGGTCGTAGAAGTCGAAGAGCGTCTCGTCGTCCACGAGGATGTCGCGGCGCCGGGCACGGTGCTCCAACTCCTCGACTTCACCGAGGAGTTTGCGGTTGTCGTGGAAGAACTGGTGGTGGGTGCGCCAGTCCCCCTCCACGAGGGCGTTCCGGATGAAGAGATCCCGGGACGCCTCCTGGTCGATCCGGCCGAAATTGATCTTGCGCTGGGCGATGATCGGTACCCCGTAGAGGGTGACCCGTTCGTACGCCATCACCGCCGCGTGGTCCTTCTCCCAGTGCGGCTCGCTGTAGCTGTGCTTCAGCAGGTGCTGGGCGACCGGCTCGATCCACTCCGGCTCGATCTTCGCGTTCACCCGGGCCCAGAGCCGGGAGGTCTCGACCAACTCGGCCGACATCACGAACCGGGGCTGCTTCTTGAAGAGCGAGGAGCCCGGGAAGATCGCGAACTTGGCGCCGCGCGCGCCCAGATACTCGTTCTTCTCGGTGTCCTTGAGCCCGATGTGGGAGAGCAGTCCGGCCAGCAGCGAGGTGTGCACCGCCTGCTCGGGGATACCCGCGCCGGGCGAGGGCTCCTCGACCTTGATGTCCATCTGCCGTGCGACCGTGCGCAGTTGGGAGTAGATGTCCTGCCACTCGCGGATACGCAGGAAGTTCAGGTACTCCTGCTTGCACATCCGGCGGAAGCTGGAGGAACCGCGCTCCTTCTGCTGCTCGCGGACATACTCCCAGAGCTTCAGGTACGCCAGGAAGTCTGAGGTCTCCTCCTTGAACCGGGCGTGCTGCTGGTCGGCCTGCGTCTGCTTGTCCGAGGGGCGCTCGCGCGGGTCCTGGATGGAGAGCGCGGCGGCGATGACCATGACCTCGCGGGCGCAGCCGTTGCGGTCGGCCTCGATGACCATGCGGGCGAGCCGCGGGTCCACCGGGAGCTGGGAGAGCTTGCGGCCGAGCGGGGTCAGCCGCTTGCGCGCGTCCTTCTCCTCGGGGTCCAGCGCGCCCAGCTCCTGGAGCAGCTGCACACCGTCGCGGATGTTGCGGTGGTCCGGCGGGTCGATGAAGGGGAACTTCTCGATGTCGCCGAGCCCGGCCGCGGTCATCTGGAGGATGACGGAGGCGAGGTTGGTCCGCAGGATCTCGGCATCGGTGAATTCCGGCCGCGTGAGGAAGTCGTCCTCGGAGTAGAGCCGGATGCAGATGCCGTCCGAGGTTCGGCCGCAACGGCCCTTGCGCTGGTTGGCGCTGGCCTGCGAGATCCGCTCGATCGGCAGTCGCTGCACCTTGGTGCGGTGGCTGTAGCGGGAGATGCGGGCGTTGCCCGGGTCGATCACGTACTTGATGCCGGGGACCGTCAGCGAGGTCTCGGCGACGTTGGTCGCCAGCACGATGCGCCGTCCCGTATGGCGCTGGAACACCCGGTGCTGCTCGGCGTGCGAGAGGCGCGCGTACAGGGGGAGCACCTCGGTGTGGCGCAGGTTGCGTTTGCCGAGCGCGTCGGCGGTGTCGCGGATCTCCCGCTCACCGGAGAGGAAGACCAGCACGTCGCCGGGGCCGGCGGACTGGAGTTCGTCCACCGCCTCGCAGATCGCGGTGATCTGGTCGCGGTCCGCGTCCTCGCCGCCCTCTTCGAGGAGCGGGCGGTAGCGCACCTCCACCGGGTAGGTGCGTCCGCTGACCTCGACGATCGGGGCGTCCCCGAAATGCCGGGCGAACCTCTCCGGGTCGATGGTCGCGGAGGTGATGACGACCTTCAGGTCCGGGCGCTTCGGCAGCAGCCTGGCCAGATAGCCGAGCAGGAAGTCGATGTTGAGCGACCGCTCGTGCGCCTCGTCGATGATGATCGTGTCGTACGCGAGCAGTTCGCGGTCCGTCTGGATCTCGGCCAGCAGGATGCCGTCCGTCATCAGTTTCACGAAGGTCGACTCCGGGTTCACCTGGTCGGTGAAACGGACCTTCCAGCCGACGGTCTCGCCGAGCGGGGTGTCCAGCTCCTCCGCGACGCGCTCCGCGACCGTGCGGGCCGCGATCCGGCGGGGCTGGGTGTGCCCGATCATGCCGCGCACCCCGCGTCCCAGCTCCATGCAGATCTTCGGGATCTGGGTGGTCTTGCCGGAGCCGGTCTCGCCCGCGACGATCACGACCTGGTGGTCGCGTATCGCCTCCAGGATCACGTCCTTCTTCTGGCTGACCGGAAGCTGTTCCGGATACGACACGGTGGGCAGCCGGGAGGCGCGCGCGGCGAGCCGTTCGGCGGCCTTGCCCGCTTCGGCCGCGATCTCGTCCACGACGGACTGACGGGCCTCGGGCTTGCGGATGCGACGCGCCCCTTCGAGACGCCGGCCGAGCCGGTGCGCGTCACGGAGCGAGAGCTGTCCGAGCTGGGACTGGAGATCAGCGAAGGAAGTAGACATACGGACCCCAGGATCTCACCCGCGCCCGAGGAGTGGCGAACCGATTTCGCACCGGCCCCGAACGGTGGGCGGGCCGCCCGTGCCGTCACGCCCCGTGCGGGCGGGGCGCCGGGCGCGTCCCTGCCCCGGGTACGCCGGGCCGGGTACGCCCGTCCGGGCGGGTTCGAACCCGTAACATTTCCGGCAAGTCGCCCGATTCGAGGCATCCGGGAAGGGGCCCGCGCCGTGTCCCGTACGACGTGCCCGGTGACAGGGCCGAGGGCCCGTCAGGCCGGTCGGCCGCGCACCGCCGCCCGGATAGCCAGGGGTGGCTGAGCCTCGTCGCTCCGGCCCGGCCGCCCCTCTTCTCCGCAGCCCCTCCGCTCTGCCGCCCCGCATCCGTACGACGCTCCCGGAGTGCCGCATGCCCCTGCCCCAGAAGAGCCGGTCGAAGAAGCCCCTGCTGTACGGCTCCGCGGTCGCCGTCGCCGCCGTCCTGCTCGGTTACGCCTCCTACCGCGCCACCGCCCCCGGCCCGTCCCCCGCCACCGCCGGCGAGTCGGCCCGGCCCGACGCGGGGGAGTACTCCGAGGCCGCGAAGCTCGCCCGTCGCGAGCCCGGCGACCCGCTGGCCCTCGGCCGTACGGACGCGCTCGTCGTCCTCGTCGAGTACGGCGACTTCCGGTGCGCCTCCTGCGGCACGTTCGCCCGGGACACCGAACCGGACCTGATCGACGCCTACGTCGAGGACGGCACCCTGCGCATCGAGTGGCGCAACTTCCCGGTCTCCGGCGCGGACTCCGAGGCCGCCGCCCGCGCCTCCTGGGCGGCGGGCCGCCAGAAGCGATTCTGGGAGTTCCACCGGGCCGCGTACGCCGAGGGTGCCCAGGAGAAGGGCTTCGGCCCCGACCGGCTCACCGCTCTCGCGAAGGAGGCGGGCGTGAAGGACCTCGACAAGTTCCGCACCGACCTGGACAGCGTGGCGGCGTCGGAGTCGGTCAGCCGGGACCAGGCCGAGGCGTACGGACTCGGAG
This sequence comes from Streptomyces sp. NBC_00247, assembly GCF_036188265.1. Lineage (NCBI taxonomy): Bacteria > Bacillati > Actinomycetota > Actinomycetes > Kitasatosporales > Streptomycetaceae > Streptomyces > Streptomyces sp. NBC_00247. The sequence continues at coordinate 3,702,369 of NZ_CP108093.1, forward strand.
CGAGCTCCACCCCGTCCTTCCTGGTCAACGGGCGCCCGCTGGCGGGAGCCCAGCCCGACGCGACCTTCACCGCGGCCATCGAGGAGGCCGCCGAGACGGCCCGTACCGGCAGTGCCGTTCCGACCGAGAGCATCACCCCGGTGGGGAACCCGGCCGGGTGACGCCGGACGTCGGCTGAAACGGCGGAAGCCCCATCCACGTGGATGGGGCTTCCGGGAGGTGGCTGGGGCCGGGATCGAACCGGCGACCTATCGCTTTTCAGGCGATCGCTCGTACCAACTGAGCTACCCAGCCACGCAGCTCCTGAGAACTGCAGCGGTCCTGACGGGATTTGAACCCGCGGCCTCCACCTTGACAGGGTGGCGAGCACTCCAAACTGCTCCACAGGACCAAGCAATGTGCGAGACAAGTCTCGCACACGGTAAAGCGTGCCCCCAACGGGATTCGAACCCGTGCTACCGCCTTGAAAGGGCGGCGTCCTGGGCCACTAGACGATGAGGGCTAAAGGCCCACCGGCTTGCTTTCCAGCGCGTCGGGGACGTGAGAAGCATATGGGATCTCGGAGCTAACGCCAAAACGGTTTCCCGGCGGGGTCGCGGCGGGGTCACGGGGAGGGGCTGGGAACGCCGGGAGAGGAGGGCGCGGCGGGGACGGGAGCGCTGGGCGAGGGGGTCGCCGCGGGGCTGTTCTCCTCCGGCAGATGGCGGCTCACCTCGGCGGTCGTCAGGCCGAGTCCGCCCAGCGTGATCTCGTCCCAGGCCTGGAGCCGCCGGGTCGCGCGGTCCAGGTAGAGGACCGAGGCGCGTACCTTCTCCGGCTTCTCGTTCTGCACGGCGCGCAGCCCGCCGCCGCCCGTGGAGCCCTCCACCTTCAGCCGGGTGCCGAGCGGCAGGAGCTCGTTGACCCGGTGGTGGACATGGCCGGCGAGCACGAGCGGGACCGTGCCGTCCGCCTCCCGGGCGAGCTGCGGATCGTGCGCCACCGCGATGTCCACCGGAGTGCCGGCCCGGGTCTGGTCGCGGAGGGCGGAGGCCAGTCGGAGGCCGGCCATCCGCTCCGATGCCGCCCCGCCGAGGGCCAGCGTCCGGTCGGGGGTGAACTGGGGGTCGCCGGTGCCCGCGATGCGCAGCCCGGCGACGGTCACCGCGCTCCCCTCGTCCAGGACGCGCACGTTCTTGAAGCCCCGGAGGTACTTCTGCGTCTCCTGGGAGTCGTGGTTGCCGCGCACCCAGACGTACGGGGCACCGAGGTCCCGGATCGGGTCGAGGAAGCCGTTCTCGGTGGTGGTGCCGTGGTCCATGGTGTCGCCGGAGTCGATGATCACGTCGATGCCGTACTGCTTCACCAGCGAGGCGACGATGTGCCAGGACGCCGGGTTGAGGTGGATGTCCGAGACGTGCAGGACCCGCAGGGTGCCCGGGTCCGGCTGGTAGACGGGGAGCGTGGAGGTGGCGTCGTACAGCCGGGAGACGTTGGTGACCAGGCGGGCCAGCTCCTGCTGGTAGACGTCGAACTCGGTGACGATCGAACGGGCGTCGCCGACCACCGACGGGGCGCTGGAGAGCAGCCCCGAGAACTTCGGCTCCAGCACCGACTTCGGGTTCCAGGTGGCGTACGCGCTGACGCCCGATCCGGCCAGCAGCACCAGCGCGAGCCCTCCGGCGGCCAGTGCGGGGCGGGGGCGCCGGTAGACGACGAGGCCGAGCACGGTCGCCCCGGTCAGCACGGCCACCACCGACCGCAGCGCCAGCTCCCGGGCGCCGTCCGCGACGTCCCGGGCGACCTCGTCCTGGAGCCCCGAGAACCGTTCGGGCTTCTCCACCAGCCGCTGGGACCGCACGGGATCGAGGCGGTCCACGTCGACGTCGAGGCGCAGGGGCGCGACGTGCGAGTCCAGCTCCAGAGCGCCGAGCGGGGACACGTCCACCCGGGTGCCCCCGGTGAGCGAGGGCCGCAGCGCCATCGTGGTGTCCATCGGGCCGACGGGCGTCTTCACGTCCCCCACGACCAGCAGTCCGAGCCAGCCGCCCAGCACCACCACCGCGACCATCGCGAGCACCCGCACGACCGGCCGGGGGCCGGACCCCGCGAGCCCGGGTGCCGGCATCGGAGCGGTACGAGCACCTCGGCTTCGGCGGACACGGGCATCGGGGGTACGGCGCGGACGGAACGGGACGCGAACCATTGGACCCGTATGCCCGGTCCGTGCTCCGGCCATGCGGCGGGGGCGCCACGTGCCCGCGTACGGGGTGCGCCGCGCGGGCGGGTGCCCGGGTCGTACGGGGGCGCACGGGGCGGGTGCCCGGCCGGGCGGGTGCGCCGGAGCGGCGGTGCGTGACAATGACGGGGTGCTGGAGATGACGCGCGAGCAGTTCGAAGAGCTGGTGAGCGAGGCGCTCGACCGGATTCCGCCGGAGCTGACGCGGCTGATGGACAACGTCGCGGTGTTCGTCGAGGACGAACCGGACCCCGGCGAACCCGAGTTGCTCGGCCTCTACGAGGGAACACCGCTCACCGAACGGGGCGAGTGGTACGCGGGCGTCCTGCCCGACCGGATCACCGTCTACCGGGGGCCGACGCTGCGGATGTGCGAGACCCGTGAGGACGTCGTCGCGGAGACCGAGATCACCGTGGTCCACGAGATCGCCCACCACTTCGGCATCGACGACGCGCGGCTGCACGCGCTCGGCTACGCGTGAGCGGGCCCGGCGCTCCCCCGGGGGACGAGCCCGCACCGCCCGTCCTGCCCGCCCCGCCGGGGCCGCGCGAGGTCGCGGTGCTCGGCGTCGTGGCGGCCGGCGGAGCGCTCGGGGCCACCGCGCGCTATGCGGCCACCCTGGCCTGGCCCACCGGTACGGGCGCCTTCCCGTGGACGGTCTTCGCCGTCAACGTCTCCGGCTGCGCCCTGATCGGCGTGCTCATGGTGCTGACCGCCGAACTCTCCGTGGTCACCCGCCCGCCGGGGCGTGTGCCGAAAGTCCCGCCCGTCCGGCGACGCACGGTCGCCGTGTTGTCGCGATCCCGCCCGTACGTCCGGTACCGGGGCGCCCCTGCGCCGTGCGATCCCGCGCGCCGGACACCGCCGGGCCCACCCTCCGGGCGACCGGCGCCCCTTTCGAAACACGCCCTGGTGCGCCCGTTCCTCGGCGTCGGCGTGCTCGGCGGTTTCACCACCTTCTCCACGTACGCGGCCGACGTCTCCAAGCTGCTCCAACGACAGGAAGCGCTGACCGCCGTGGCGTACGCCTTCCTCACGCCGGCGGCGGCGCTCGGCGCCGTGTGGGTGTCGGCGGTGGCGACCAGGAAAGCGGTGTCCCGCGCGCGCGGGTCCGAAGGTGGTGCCCGGTGAACTGGCTGCTGGTCGTCGTCGGCGGCATGGTGGGCGCACCCCTGCGTCTCCTGACGGACCGTCTGGTGCGCCGGTACCACGGCGCCGGACTTCCGTACGTCTTCCCCTGGGGCACCTTCGCGGCCAACGCGGCGGGCAGCCTGCTGCTCGGGGCACTGACCGGCGCGGCCGTCTCCGCGCCCGTGTACGCCCTGCTCGGCACGGGGCTCTGCGGGGCGCTGACGACGTACTCGACGTTCTCGTACGAGACGCTGCGGATGGCCGAGTCCGGGCGGGCCTTCCTCGCGGGCGCCAACGTGGCTGCCTCCCTGCTGGTGGGGCTGGGCGCGGTGTTCCTCGGCGCGGAGGTGGCGGGCGGGGCCGGGTTCGGCGGCTGACGCGTACAGGTCGGCCGGTGGGCGTGTCCCCGGCCCGGTCCGGGGAGTTGGGTACCACGCACCCGTTCCCGCGTTCCCGTCCCGGAGGTGCCCCGTGCGCCCGTTCCCCCCTCCCGCCCGCTGGGCGGTCCTCACCGCGTTGATGCTGGGCGCCTCCCTCGGATGCGTGAGCGTGGACGCGGAGGAGACCGGTCCGCGCCCCTCACGGTCCGCCGGGGCGGCCGGGGAGGCGGAGGAGCAGGGCAGTGGGGTGTCCGGCGGGTCCGGCCGCTCCGGCTCCGGCGGCTCGGGCCGCCACCACACGGACCGGGCCGAGGGCGGGAAGGCCGACCCGAAGCGGTCCGGTGACCCCGCCTCCCCCAGCCCCTCGGCGGCGGGCCGGGGGACCGGCCTGCCGACGCCCAGCGGGAGCGGGGCGCCCGCGGTGGTGGTGCCGGGCGCGACGGCGGGCCCCGGGGACCCCGTCATCACGTTCGTCCCCGTCACCCCCGACCCCACGCCGCCGGCGGCCACCGACCCGGCCCCGGGCGGCGACGCGGGCGGCGGGGGGCAGCCCGCCGAATCGCCGGCCGCGCCGGCCGAACCGACACCGCCCGCGGCGTCCCCGGTGGAGTGACCGACACGCCCCTCTGGCCGCCGGGGCACCGGCGGCCGTCGGTGGCCGACTCGGGCATCACCGCAGGTCAGAAGGGGTCAGGTGGAGTGTCGAAGAAGGGCGGTTTGCACAAAGTGGGGGAGGGTGCGTATGGTAGTAGATCGTTTGATCCCATTGCCCGGCGCCGACACAGAAGAGCGCCGTGTGGCGCGTACTCTCCCTTGCCGTGGCTGGACCGCATTGAGGCGGTCGAAATTGCGAAAACACGGAGTTACGGGCGCGTGCCGAGACTCCGGAAGGTTTCGCATTTCGCATGTCAATTTCCAGTTCTGACCACACCGTCATGTCCGAAGACATCGACAACGAGCTCGCGCAGAACGCCGAGCTCGTCGCCGAGGCCGTCGTGGCCGAGGCAGCTCCCGTCACCGTCGAGGTGACGGACGAGCAGGGCGAGCCGGAGGCCGCCGAGGCCGCCGCTCCCGTCGAGACCGCGTCCGACGAGGCCGTCTCCGCGGAGTCCGCCGAGGACGCCGAGCCGACCCTCACCTTCGCCTCGCTGGGCCTGCCCGAGGGCATCGTCCGCAAGCTGGCGCAGAACGGCGTGACCAGCCCCTTCCCGATCCAGGCCGCGACCATCCCGGACGCCCTGGCCGGCAAGGACATCCTGGGCCGGGGCCGTACCGGCTCCGGCAAGACGCTCTCCTTCGGTCTGCCGACCCTGGCCGCGCTGGCCGGCGGTCACACCGAGAAGAAGAAGCCCCGCGCGATCATCCTCACGCCGACCCGTGAGCTCGCGATGCAGGTCGCGGACGCGCTCCAGCCGTACGGCGACGTGCTCGGCCTCAAGATGAAGGTCGTCTGCGGCGGTACCTCCATGGGCAACCAGATCTACGCCCTGGAGCGCGGTGTCGACGTCCTCGTCGCCACCCCGGGCCGTCTGCGCGACATCATCAACCGCGGCGCCTGCTCGCTCGCGGAAGTCCAGGTCGCCGTCCTCGACGAGGCCGACCAGATGTCCGACCTGGGCTTCCTGCCCGAGGTCACCGAGCTGCTCGACCAGATCCCCGGTGGCGGTCAGCGCATGCTCTTCTCCGCCACCATGGAGAACGAGATCGGCACGCTGGTCAAGCGCTACCTGACCAACCCGGTCACGCACGAGGTCGACAGCGCCCAGGGCAACGTCTCGACCATGTCGCACCACGTCCTCGTCGTGAAGCCGAAGGACAAGGCGCCGGTCACGGCCGCCATCGCCGCCCGCAAGGGCCGCACGATCATCTTCGTCCGCACCCAGCTGGGCGCCGACCGCATCGCCGAGCAGCTCATCGAGTCCGGCGTGAAGGCCGACGCGCTGCACGGCGGTATGACGCAGGGTGCCCGTACCCGCGTCCTCGAAGACTTCAAGAAGGGCTACGTCAACGCCCTGGTCGCCACCGACGTCGCCGCCCGCGGCATCCACGTCGACGGCATCGACCTGGTGCTGAACGTGGACCCGGCCGGCGACCACAAGGACTACCTGCACCGCTCGGGCCGTACCGCCCGTGCCGGCAAGTCCGGTGTCGTCGTCTCGCTGGCGCTCCCGCACCAGCGTCGTCAGATCTTCCGCCTGATGGAGGACGCGGGCGTGGACGCCTCGCGCCACATCGTCCAGGGCGCGGGCGTCTTCGAGCCCGAGGTCGCCGAGATCACCGGTGCGCGTTCGCTCACCGAGGTCCAGGCCGACTCCGCGAACAACGCCGCCAAGCAGGCCGAGCGCGAGGTCGCCGAGCTGACCAAGCAGCTGGAGCACGTCCAGCGCCGCGCCGGTGAGCTCCGCGAGGAGGCCGACCGCCTGGTGGCCCGTGCCGCGCGCGAGCGGGGCGACGACCCGGAGCAGGCGGTGGCCGAGGCCGTCGCCGAGGCGGAGGCCGCCGTCGAGGCGGCCGTCGCCGTGCCGGAGCAGCCGGTCCGCGAGGAGCAGCGCCGGGACGAGCGGGGCAACTACGAGCGCCGCGACAACCGTGGTGGCGACCGTGGCGGCTACCGCGGCGGCAACGACCGTCGTGACGACCGTCCGTCCGGTGGCTTCCGTTCCGGTGGCGACCGCCGCGACGACCGTGGTGGCGACCGTGGTGGCCGTCCGTTCGAGCGTCGTGACGACCGTCCGTCGTTCAACCGCGACCGTCGTGACGACCGTCCGTCCGGTGGCTTCCGTTCCGGTGGCGACCGCCGCGACGACCGTGGTGGCGACCGTGGTGGCCGTCCGTTCGAGCGTCGTGACGACCGTCCGTCGTTCAACCGCGACCGTCGTGACGACCGTCCGTCCGGTGGCTTCCGTTCCGGTGGCGACCGCCGCGACGACCGTGGTGGCGACCGTGGTGGCCGTCCCTTCGAGCGCCGCGACGACCGTCCCTCGGGCGGCTTCCGCTCCGGCGGCGACCGCCGCGACGAGCGCCCCTCCGGTGGCTTCCGCTCCGGTGGCGGCGACCGCCCGTTCAACCGTGACCGCCGTGACGACCGTCCGTCCGGTGGCTTCCGCTCCGGCGGCGCCGGCGACCGCCCGCAGGGCCGTCGCGACGACCACCGCGGTGGCAACACCGGTACGAACACCGGCAGCTTCGGCCGCCGCGACGACAAGCCCCGCTGGAAGCGCAACGGCTGATCGGTCGTCCGGACCGCCGACCGGCTGTCCCGCGACCTGACGGCTCCCCGCTGAGCCGCTGATCGTCCGCCAGGGCCCGTACGACACCGAGAGGTGTTTGTCCGGGCCCTGACGCTCGTCCGGGCCCGGTGCGTGCCCGGGGAGCGATCCAGGGGCGGACCGTACCGCCGTTCCTGCCCCGCGGTACGTCGTACCTGCCCGTAGCGGCAGGTTCACAAGGGCACGATCTCTTCCCTCGGCAGTCTCTGGAAGGTCCTCGCTCCCGGCGCGGTGGCCCGTCACGGGATACCGGATCGGCCGCCGGGTCCGGGCGGGCTATGCTCATGGGTGATCCGGTAGGGGCCGTTAGCTCAATTGGTCAGAGCAGCGGACTTTTAATCCGTTGGTTGTGGGTTCGAGTCCCACACGGCCTACCGAAGGCAGGACAGGGGAGACCTCCTCTGACCTGCTACTGAGCGCCTCGACCGGCTTCGGCCGGTCGGGGCGCTCCGTCGTCCTGGGCCTCGCGGGTCCGTGATGCGTGCGTGGACGGTCCGATGGCCGTCGGCTTCTGGACGGCCCTTGGAGCGCGGTCATGGCGGGGATTCCCTGGTTCGAGTACGACGAAGGCGACCTGGACCTCGCGCAGCGCGCGTTCGTGGACGTACTGGCCGAAAGAGCGGGCTCTTGGCGGCGGCAGACTCCACAACCAGGACTTGGCCATCTAGCGGACCGCGAATGAGTTCGCCTTCGAAGCCGCAGGCGAACCGGGCGGCGGAGTGGTTCGAGTCGGTCCTCGCGCGCCCTCTGGTCCGTTGCGAAGGGCATCACGCCGGAAGGATGTACGCGGTCCGCTATGAGTACGCGGACACGGGACGAGGCCTCCGTGAGGGCTTCGAGACCTCGCCGGCCCCCGACGCGCTGCGGAGACGACTGGCCGCCGACGGCGTCGTCCGAGGCCGAGGTCTGATCAACCGTGCCGGCCGGACGTGATCGCCCATGTCCGGGGTGTCCGCCCCGATCGGCTGTCACGGGACAGCTCATGGGCATCGGTGTGTGCGCCGCGGACGACCCGGGTGGGGCGGCCCGTGCGGAAGCCTGCTCCGGGTGCCCGGCGCCCCCTGGCCATCCGGCGTTCAGCGGTCGTCCGGCGGCCGGTTGGGCGCCGGACGGTTGCAGTGGCCGGTGCCCGGCGTTCGGCCGACGTCCGGTGTTCAGGTCGTCGCCCGGTGTTCAGCGGTCGCGCACCGCGAGCGCCTTCCTGATGCGGGCGCCGCGACTGCGTGCCGGGGGACGGCACTCAGGGGAGCCCGGCGGGTGGGCGTAGGCATCGGGGCGCGCACCGGAGGCGGAGTGACCCTCCGCCGTGGTCACCGCGGGGCCCGTGATGGCACGGTCGCAGTCGACGCAGATGAGGGGCGTCACTGGCGGGCCGCCCGCCACGCCCGGCTGAGGCGGTCCGCGATCTCGCACTCCACCCGGTCCGACCGGCAGGCGTTGCACTCCGAGGTGTGGGTGATCAGGGTGCGGTACTCGGCGTCTCCGGGGGCCGTGCCGCCGGTCGGCTCCGTCATCTCGGTGCTCCTTCGTCTCGGGGCGGGGTGGTCGATCTCGGCCCACACCCGGGCGACGCCGTCGGCGCCCAGCTCGTGGCCGAAGCGGTCGCCGTGCGCCAGCGTCATGAGGATCGTGCTGTGGATGGCGCCGCTCAGTGGGGAAGGGAGAGGCGCCTCCACCCGGAACGCGCCGGGTGTCTCGAACACCAGCGGCTCGGAGCCGGTCGCGGCGGCGAACATGCCCGCGAGGGCGACGACGCGCGGCGGCACGGAGGGCATGGCTCTCCCCTGGAGATTGGATCACGTTTCGTAATGCTGAATATTCAGCTTCAACCTGATGGGTTAGCTTTGTCAATGTCCGACTTCCACCGCTGGGAGCTGTGCACATGCCTCGCGACACCCCTTATCTCCAGGTGGCCGACGCTCTCCGCGACCGCATCAGTGCGGGCGAGTGGGCCGTGGGCGACAAGTTGCCCAGCCGTGCCCGGATCGCCGAGGAGTACGAGGTCGGGGCGTCCGTCGCGCAGCGCGCCATGGAGCGCCTCACCATCGAGGGCATCCTCGAAGGCCGTGCGGGTTCCGGCACTTACGTCCGCAGGCCGCGTGAGCGGCGGCGCATGATCCGTACGAGGCCTCCCGAGGGCCACGGCGCCACGCTCTACCGCGCCGTCCTCAACTACCAGGACCACGAGGGGAAATGGGAGTCGCGTTCGGCCGCGCGGACTCCGGCGCCCGAGCGCATCGCGGAGCGTCTGGACATCGAACCGGGTGATCTCTGCGTCGTCACCGACTACGAGTTCCTCGTGGACGGGCTGCCCGTCCAGCTCTCCAGGAGCTGGGAGCCGATGGCGATCACCGGACACACCCCCGTCGTCCTTCCCGAGATGGGCCCGCTCGCCGGGATCGGAGTGGTCGAACGGATGCGGTCGATCGGCGTCGACATCGTGCGCGCCGTCGAGATCCCGCGCCCGGCCCGCGCGAACCAGGAGCAGGCGAACCTCCTCGGTATCAGCATCGGTGGCCTGGTCACCGAGTTGGAGCGCACCTTCTACGACACCGACGGCCGCCCGGTCGAGACCGCGGACATCGTGGTTCCGGACGTGCGGTGGGAAGTCGCGTACGAGATCGCCGTCGAGCGGAGCGAGTGACGGCGGCTGCCTCGGGGGCGGCAACGGTTATCCGCGTACGAGGAGTTCGCTGAACGCTGTACGAGGCCGGTACGGGTCTCGGGGCGCGACGGGGGTGCCGGGGCGAGTGACCGGGCGTGCCGCCTCTGGCCGTGACGTGCTCCGGTCGTGACGTGCTCTCGCCGTGACGTGCTCTGGCCGTGATGCCCTCCGGTCGTGCAGCCCTCTGGTGGTGAGGCTTCCGGGACGCGACGCCGCCCCGCCGGGCCGTGGAGCCGGACGGGGCGGTCGCTTCGCGGAATCGGGGCGGGCCCGAGTGACGGGACCCGGGAGTCAGGGACCCTGCGTGCCCGCTCGTGTGCGGGGCGGGCTTCAGACGCCGGTCGGAGCCTTGCTCCCGGCCGCCTCTTCGGTCGCCGGCTCCGCGGTGGCCGGCTCCGCGGTGGCTGCCCCGGTTTCGGCGGCAGCAGGTCTCGCCGCCTCCGTGGGCGTGGCGGGCGCGGTCGTGGCGGCGGCTCCGGCTGCCCGGGCTGCTGCCGCCGCCTTGCTCTGGTAGACCATCAGGCCGATGAAGCCGGCCAGGAAGCCGCTGATCAGGCCGGATATCGCGTTGTTCAGAGCGTTGGTGCCCTCGCCGTCCGGCATCCCGATGATGAAGTAGACCACCACCGCGCTCATCACGGCCCCGGCGAGGCCCCCGATGATCGCGCTCGCCGCCGAGGTGCGCACTCGGGCCCCCAGAGAGGTGTCCGAGGGGGTGGAAGGGGCGGGAGTGAGAGGTGTGGTCATGGTGGAGTCCTCCGGAGAGAGCGGCGTTGCGGGACCGGGAGCGCGTGGCCGACGCCGGGGCAGGGCGAATTCCGCCGCCTCGGGGGCACGTGTCCGCACGGGCAGCCCGCCGGTTCTGGGGGATGCATCCACATCCTTGGCCAGAAGAGCACGCGTGGCAACTGCCTCATGCAAAAAGACCGTTGGAGTGGGTGTGGCGGTGCTTTGGGCCTAACTGTGTTGCTCTGCGCGCGGGATGACGGCAGGGCTGGATCGGCGGTGGTGAACTCGGCTCGTGGAAGGGCGGGTTGCCGGTGTCCGTACCCCTGGTGGGGATTCTTCGGGCGGGCGGCAACGCTTTGGGGGCGAGCCCTGGGCGTGTGCGCCGATGCCGGGAGAGCCGCTCGGTCGTGCCCGTGTGGTTCCGGGGTGGTTCGAAGCCCGCTCAGGATGCCGTAGAGTTGTGTTCATCGACGCGGGGTGGAGCAGCTCGGTAGCTCGCTGGGCTCATAACCCAGAGGTCGCAGGTTCAAATCCTGTCCCCGCTACTGAAGGCCCGGGCCCGGCACGCACAGCGTGCCGGGCCCGAGTCGTTCCCGCGTGTTCGCCCACGGGAATGCGTGCGCAAGCGTCGTCCGTTCGGCCCCTCCGTTCTCTGCGAGTGTTCGGCCCGCTCGGTCCGACCGGCGCGTAAAGATCTGCCGTAATGGGCATGAACTGGTCCATCCAGGGACCTCGCACACCCGCACGGTCGCGGCCACCAGGTCGAACGCGTTGACGGGAGTCCGGGCGTCCGGGGAGTCCGGGCGTCCGGAGCGGTTGCGCCGCCGTTTCCGTGCGCGGCGCACGGGCACTCGCCGAACGGTGTGGAACCCCGTTCCGCCGGACCGGTGCACCCGCCGTACGCCGACGGTGGGGGGCGCTCGACGGGGAGCCGTGCGCTCCCCCCAATGGACGACGAGGAGTCGCCGCACGGCGCGGTTCGGGCCGGCCCGGGCGGGGCGCGGTAGGTTCCGCAGCCGTGGCGGGACAGGGCAGGAGAAGCACAGAGGTGGCGAAACGGCTGTACGGGGGCGGTTGGGCGTCCGGGGGTGTCAGTGCCCGGCGATTCGTGCGGATTCTGCCTGCCCTGCTCGTCCTCGGCGGGCTGGTCTTCGACATCGCGTCACCGCCCCGCTTCACGGCGGTACCCCTGTTCGTCGCCGCGCCTCTGATCGCCGCGCCGTTCGCCTCCCGGGCCGGCACCGTCCGGATCGGTGCCGCCTCGCTGTCGGCCGTCATCGCGATGCGGGTGTACGTGGGCACCATCGGCGAGATCGTTCCGATCATCGAGACGCTCACCGTGGCCACCACGGCCGTGCTGGCGCTCGTCATCAACGGGGTGGTGCGGCGCGGAAGCGAGCAGCTGGCCTCCGCCCGGATCATCGCGGAGACCGCCATGCGCGCGGTGCTGCCCGTTCCGGCCGACCGGGTGGGCGGGCTCCATGTCGCCGCGCGGTACGAGGCGGCGCAGGCGGACGAGTACGTCGGCGGCGACCTGTTCGCCGTCGCGGACACTCCGCACGGAGTGCGTCTCGTCCTGGGCGACGTGCGCGGCAAGGGGCTCGACGCGGTCGAGGCGGTGGCGGTGATCATCGGCGCGTTCCGGGAGGCCGCCGAGCAGGAGGAGACGCTGGAGGGGGTGGCGGACCGGCTGGAGCGTGCGCTGGTCAGGGACGCGGCGCGGCGCGGGGGCCTGGACCCGGTGGAGGGGTTCGTCACCGCGGTGCTCGCCGAGATCCCCCAGGGCTCCGCCACGCTGCGGATCGTCAACCGGGGCCACCCCGAACCGTTGCTGTTGCACGCCGGGGGAGCGCTGGACGTGCTGCGGCCCGGTACGCCCGCGCTGCCGCTCGGCATGGCGCTGGGAGCCTGGCCGGACCAGGCTGACGAGTGGGACTTCCCGCCGGGCGCGACCCTGTTGACCTACACGGACGGGCTCTCCGAGGCGCGCGACTCGGCGGGCGTGTTCTACGACCCGGCGGAGCGGCTGCGCGGCAGGATCTTCCCCGGTCCCGACGAGCTGCTCTCGGCGCTCACCGACGACGTCCGGCTGCACACCGGTGGCCACTCGACGGACGACTTGGCGCTGCTCGCGGTGGCCCGGCCCGCGGAGGACCAGCCGGAGCGCCGGACCACCGTGCCGATCGTGGGCCGCGGCGGCGGCTGACGCGGTTCCGGGCGGCCGGCGTCACTTCTCGGAATCACGCCCGGGTGGCGCTCCCGCGGTCGGCTCCGCGGACCGTCGCCCCGGGTGCGGCGACGGTCCGTAGCGGGGCGGTGCCGCTCGATAACATATGACACACCGTCAGATGAATGCGGTCGTACGGGTCGTCCGCAAGTCGCCCCTATTGGCGGGGGAATGCCCAGGTAAATCCCGGCCCGAAGCGGGAATGATCAAGGGGAACGGCTTGGAATCGGAGCCGTATGTCTATTAACGTTCGATAACGCAGCGCGGTCGTCCCAGCCGTCGTCAGAGACGGCGCCGTGCGCGAGCGCCGAATTCCGCAAGGGAACCGGGGAACCACTTCTTGGGGTGAATCGGACACCTGTGTCTCGACAGAGACACCAGGCGCCCGTAGGAGACCTTCCTGCTCCGAACCCGTCAGCTAACCCGGTAGGCGAGAAGGAAGGAAAGGAGTGCGCCCACGTGGCGTCCAACCAGCCTGCCCCCGAAGCCCCGTCACCCTTCGCCACCCGTGAGGGTTTCGGCTCCCCCGGGGACGCCGACAGGGCCTGGGAGGAATGGAACCCCACCGAGGATTCCCTCCGCCCCGTACGCGGCCGGCACCGCGTCGCCAAGCAGCGTGGTCTCGCGCGTAGTTCCACCGTCCTCGGGGTCGGCGTCATCGCGGCCGTCGGTGCGGGCGGCATGGCCACCGCGCAGAGCAAGCCGCCGGTCTCCATTTCTCTTCCCGATTCGCTCGCGGACAACCTTCCGGACGCCAAGTCCCTTCCCGGGCTGGGTGCTCTGATCACCGCGGTCCAGTCCGACGACACTCCCGTGCCGGTGGCAGCCGCCGCGCCGTTCACCACGGCCGGGCTCACCACGGCGGAGACCGAGCAGGGCGCCACCGACGCGGGCGAGGCGCTGCGCGCCCGCATCCTCCAGCAGGCCGAGCAGCAGCAGTCCGCCGCCGACGCGGACGCGAAGGCGGCGGAGGAGGAGGCGGCGGCGGCCAAGGCCGCCACCGAGGCCAAGAAGCAGCAGGACGCGGCCACGGCGAAGGCCGCGGCGGAGAAGAAGGCGGCGGAGGAGGCCGCGGCGAAGAAGGCCGAGGCCGAGAGGCTCGCCAAGCTCGCCGCCAGCTACTCGCTCCCCACCTCCGCGTACACGATCACCTCCACCTTCGGCGAGGCCGGCACGATGTGGGCCTCCGGGCAGCACACCGGTCTCGACTTCGCCGCGCCGACCGGTACCCCGGTCAAGGCCGTGCACGGGGGAACGGTCAAGTCGGCGGGCTGGTCGGGCTCGTACGGGTACCGCACGGTCCTGCAGCTCGACGACGGTACGGAGATCTGGTACTGCCACCAGTCCTCCATGGACGTCGTCGTCGGCCAGCAGGTCGGCACGGGCGACACCATCGGCCGCGTGGGAGCCACCGGCAACGTCACCGGCCCGCACCTCCACCTCGAAGTCCACACCGCGGACGGCACCGGCATCGACCCGATGGCCTGGCTGACCGGCAAGGGCCTCACCGTCTGACGCCTCCGGGCCCACCCGGGCACGCCGCGTGGGCCCGGGTGGCCGCGTATCCCCCGCCGGACACGCCCTCGGGCGCCCCCTGCCCCGGCAGCCCTGACGCTTCCCCCCGACGTCAGGGCTGCCGGCTTCCCCTTCGCCCTGCCGAATCCCGGCCGAATCCCTGCCGAACCCCGGCCGGAATCCCTGCCGAATCCCGGCCGGAACCGTCGCGCGGCAGTCGCCGCGGCAGCCACCGTCGGGATCACGGCCGGATCCGCCGCCGGAATCGCGGCCCGTGGGTGGCGGCTGGAGCTCCGGAAGCGGAATACGGTCTCCCGTCCGCTCCGTTGAACTCCTCATGACTTCTTCTCTCCGCACACTCGGCACGTCCGGCATCAAGGTCTTCCCCCTCGCCCTCGGCGGCAACGTCTTCGGCTGGACCGCCGACGAGGCCCAGTCCTTCGCGGTGCTCGACGCCTACACCGCGGCCGGCGGCAACTTCGTCGACACCGCCGACGCGTACTCGGCCTGGGTCCCGGGCAACCGGGGCGGCGAATCGGAGGCGCTCATCGGCAAGTGGCTCAAGGCCCGAGGCAACCGCGCGGACGTCGTCGTCGCCACCAAGGTCGGTGCCCACCCCGAGTACCGGGGGCTCGCCACCGGCAACGTCAGGAGCGCGGTGGAGGAGTCCCTGCGGCGCCTCGACACCGACTACATCGACCTCTACTACACGCACTACGACGACGAGAGCGTCCCGGTGGAGGAGATCGTCACCACCCTCGACCAGCTGGTCAAGGAGGGCAAGGTCCGCGAGATCGGCGCCTCCAACATCAGCCCCGAGCGCCTGCGCGCCTCGCTCGAATTCTCCGAGCGCGAAGGGCTCGCCCGGTACGTCGCGCTCCAGCCGCACTACAACCTGGTCTCCCGCGACACGTACGAGGGCCCCGCCCAGGACCTCGCCGCCGAGACCGGCCTCGGCGCGGTCCCGTACTACGCGCTGGCAGCCGGCTTCCTCACCGGCAAGTACCGGCCGGGTACGCGGGTGGAGAGCGCCCGCGCCGCGAGCGCCGGAGCGCACCTGGAGTCGGAGCGGGGGCAGAAGGTGCTGAGCGCGCTGGACGCCGTCGCCGAGGCGCACGGGGCGGAGATCGCCACCGTCGCGCTGGCCTGGCTGGCGTCGCGCCCCACGGTGGTTGCGCCGATCGCCTCGGCCCGTACGCCCGAACAGCTTCCGGCGCTGCTCGCGGTCGCCGAGCTCACGCTGACCGACGAGGAACTGGACCGGCTCACCGAAGCCTCCGCCTGAGCGAAGGCCTCACCCCGGCGGGTGCAGATAGGGGTTGTGCCCGCCGTACTGGCGGTGCGGAGGCGGCTCCTGAGGCGCCGGCGACGGGACCTGGCCGGTGCGGTACGGGGCCGCCGGACCGTCTCCGTACCCGGTCGGCGCCGGGCCCCCCTGCGCGCCGGGCGCGCCGGGCCAGGGCTGCTGCGGGGACGGTGACGGGGGCGCCCAGCCCCGGGCGTGCGCGCCGTGGGCCGCGTGGGCGCCGTGCGCGTGGGCTCCGAGGCCGTACGAGTGGGGCACCGGACGGCGGACGGCCGGCCGGAACACGCTGCGGGCCGCGTGGCTCAGCGCGGGGGAGGCGACGTTCCTGCGCTCCCAGAGGTGGTGCAGCAACTCCTGCTCACGCGCCGCGAAGTCCGCGCCCACGGCGCCGCGCCGGGCGTCCCGCCGCAGCGCGGCCAGTGAGGTCGCGAACGACTCGTACTCCGCGACGGCCCGGGCCGCCGCCCGGCCCCTGGCCCGGTCCGACGCACCGTGCCAGTGCCGGGCCAGATCCCGGGCCATGCCCCGGGCGCGCATCGAGGCGAGCGCGAGCGGTTCGGCCGGGGTGAGCCAGCCGGCCATCGCGTACGCCGGGAACTCGGCGGCGAGCGTCCGCAGTTCCCGTCCGCGCGACCAGATCGCCAGCCAGGTCAGCAGCCCGAACGCGGGCATCATGGCGACGCCGTAGACCAGGTAGAAGCCGTACTGACCCCAGGTCGCCGAACCGTTCCACAGGGCGTGCATGCCCATCGCGAGCAGCAGCCCCAGCAGCGGGAGCGCGATCCGGCGGACCCGTCGCCGGCCGCCCCCCGCACGGCTCGCCGCGGCGAGACCGAAGCCGATGCCCGTCATCGCCGTGAACACCGGGTGCGCGAAAGGCGACAGGACGATCCGCACGAAGAAGGTGCCGACCGTCAGCGACACGATCCCCACCGTCCCCAACTGCCGGTCCTCACCGAAGGCGCTGCCGAGGTAGAGGATGTTCTCGCTGAACGCGAAGCCGGTCGCGGTGAAGCCGGCCGCCACGATCCCGTCGACGACCCCGTTGAACTCCCGTCTGCGGAACAGGAAGAGCATCAGCACGGCGGCGCCCTTCGCGCTCTCCTCGACGATCGGCGCGACGACCGTGGCCCCCAGGGTGTCGGCGCCCGCCGGGTCCGCCGAGAGATTCGCGATCCAGTACGTCGCGAAGGAGTTCGCGACGATCGCGACCAGCGCCGCCGCGCACGAACCCCAGGCGAAGGCGAACAGCAGATTCCGCCAGGGCGCCGGTTCGACCCGGTCCAGCCAGCGGAACGCGGCCATCAGGAGCGGCACCGGCAGCACCGCGAGCCCCAGACCGACGAGGAACCCCTCGGTGCCGGTCTCCTCACGCACCAGAGCCAGGATGAGCAGCCCGCAGATGGCCAGCGTGACGATCACCGCGCCCGCGCGGAACGCCTTGCTGCGCCACACCAGCCCCACCCGGCGCGGGCGGTAGCGCCAGTGGGCGCGCTCCGGGACGGCGCCCAGGATCTCGCCGAGCCGTCGCTCTTCGAGCACGGGGACGACGGGTTGCGGATGTCGGTGCTGCTCGGACCCGGCGGACATGTCCCGACCCTAACGAGCGGGACCGACAACTGACCAGGCGGTTCCCGGGCGGCCCACGTCGTCGACAGGCCGCAGGGCCGATGCCGCCGGGAGCCGATGGGAGCCGTGCGGCTCCGTCGGACGTCCCGTTCGCCGGAATCCTGTCCGCCGGACCTCTCAGATCCTGGTGAAGAGCAGGTCGTGGACGACGTGCCCCTTGTCCAGGCCCTGTCCCTCGAAGCGGGTCAGCGGCCGGAACGCGGGACGCGGCGCGTAACCGCCGTCCGCCCGGGTGTTCTCGAACCGGGGGTGCGCGGTGAGCACCTCCAGCATCTGCTCCGCGTACGGCTCCCAGTCGGTCGCGCAGTGGATCACCGCGCCCGGCTTCATGCGGTCCGACACCAGGTCCAGGAAGTCCGGCTGGATCAGACGGCGCTTGTGGTGGCGGCTCTTGGGCCACGGGTCGGGGAAGTACACCCGAAGCCCGTCCAGCGCCTGTGGCTTCAGCATCTCGCGGAGCAGGATGATCGCGTCGCCGTTGGCGACCCGCACGTTGGTCGAGCCCGCCTGGTCGGCGAGGCGGAGGAGATTGCCCTGGCCCGGGGTGTGCACGTCGACGGCGAGGATGCCCGTGGCCGGGTCGTCCGCCGCCATCTGCGCGGTCGCCTCGCCCATGCCGAAACCGATCTCCAGCACGACCGGCAGTCCGCCGAACATCTGGTCGAGGTCCAGGACGCGCAGACCGTCGATGTCGAAGCCCCACCGCGGCCAGAGGCGTTCGAGGGCGTCCTGCTGGCCGATCGTGACCCGGCTGCGGCGCGGCTGGAAACTGCGGATGCGGCGCTCGTGGTGCGAGCCGGCCGGATCGGCGGCGGGTCCACCGGGGAAGCGCGGCTCCTGGCGCAACCGGCGCTGCCGGTCGAAGGAGGCGGCCCGTCGGGCGGCGGCGTCGGCGGCTTCCGCGGCGTCCACGTCGGCCGTCGCCTCGGTGGTGCCCGCGGCCGCGGTCGCCTCGGCGTTCGTGGCGGGGGCCTCGGCGGTCCCGGCGTGCGCGCCGGGCTCCGTGCTGGGGTTCAGGGGCTGCTCAGACACAATGCCCCGATTCTACGGCGGGCGGCCTCCACCCCGCTCCCGAAGCGAGGGCGAGGACCCGCCGGGCGATCTCCCGCCCCACCGGCAGCGCCGTGGCGAGCGCGGCGTCCGCAGGGGTGTGGAGCACGTGCACGGTGTGCGGGGCCTCGCGGATCAGGAAGTCCTCGACCGGTGTGCCGTCGCCGTGCACCGCCTGGGCCCGCACCCGGGCGGGAGCCGGGCGCAGGTCGTCCTCGGTCACCTCGGGCAGCAGCCGCCGGAGGGCGGCTGTGACCGCCGCCCCCGTCGCTCCGGCCCGTCCGGCCTGCTCCGACCGCCCGGCCCGTCCCGCCCGCTCTCCGGGCGCGGTCCGCGCGACAGGCCCGGTCAGTTCCGGCGGCGGGACCGCACCGGCCCGGACGAGGCGCGCCCCGTCCTGTACGTACGCCTCCTGCCGACGCGCGGTCCGCCGGGAGACGGGCCGGGCCAGCGCGGAGAGCAGACCTCCGGGGTGGAGCACGGGTTCGGCCCGCCCGGACGGGCTCGCGCCGACCGGCCCCACGTGGACGGTCCCGTCGACGGACCGTACGAGGCCCCGGATCAGCTGTGCCCCGAGGAACGGGTGCCCGGCGGCCGGCACCGGGTGGACCACCGCGCTGACCAGCTCCGGCCTGCGCAGCTCGTAGTAGATGTCCCGGACGGGCACGACGCGTACTCCGGGCTCGTCGCCCGCGAGCCGCGCCACCCGGTCGCTCCCCGGGCCCGCGGCGTTGACCAGGGCCCTGGCGCGGACCACCGTCCCGTCCGCCGTGCGGGCCGCGACGCCCCAGGGCCGCCGGTCCACGGCGGTCACCCGTGCCGCGCACCGTACGACCGAGCCGGCCGCGGTGACCTCGCGCGTCAGCGCGGCGAGGACCCCGGCCGCGTCGCAGACCCCGGTGGTGGAGACCCGGATCGCCGCTTGTCCGCGCACCCGGGGCTCGTACTCGGCGATCTGCGCGGGGCCCAGCTCGCACACCGGCAGCCCGTGTTCCCGGCCGCGCTGCGCGAGGGCGTGCAGCCGGGGGAGCTCGGAGCGGTCCGTCGCCACGATCAGCTTGCCGGAGACGGCGTGGGCGATGCCGTGCCGCGCGCAGAAGTCGGTCATCTCGCCGCCGCCGCGCGCGGCGAACCGGGCCGTGAGGGAACTCCGGCGGTGATGGACACCGCTGTGGATCAGCCCGCCACCCGGCCCCGCGAGGTGGTCGCAGGGGTTCCGCGCCTCCTCCAGGACCGTGACCCGGGTCCCCGGCGCCGCGCGCGTGAGCGCGTACGCCGTCGACAGACCGACGATCCCGCCGCCGATCACCAGCACGTCGCAGTCGTAGTCCGCGTGCGTCCTCATCACGCCACCTCCCACCCCGATAGTGCACTGACCCGCTGACAACCGGATCAAACCCCGGACGGGGCGGGGACGTGGCGCGTGTTCCGGCGGGCGGGGCGCGAGGGCGGCGTCAGGCGGGCGCCACCAGCAGCGGCCGGGCCCGCTCGCGCAGCTCGGCGACGCGTGGCTCGTCCCCGTACGGTTCGAGGCGGTGCAGCAGATCGCGGACGTACTCGGTGGTCCGGGCGGAGGAGATCCGCCCCGCGACCTCCACCGCGCGGGTGCCGGCGGCGCACGCGGCGTCGAGGTTCCCCGACTCCAGCTCCGCCACCGCGGAGACGACCAGCCGCAGGCCGTGCGAGCGGACGAACTCCTCGGTGGGCTTCGACAGCGCGAGCTCGGTGAACCTGCGCACCTGGCGAGGTGCCTTGAGGTCGCGGTAGCACTCCGCGGCGTCGGCGGCGAACCGGTCGTACGAGTAGAAGCCGAGCCACGAGGGATCGGAGTCCCCCGGCCGCGACCGCTCCAGCCAGCTCTCCGCGCCCCGCAGCGCGGCCCCGGCCGCCGGGGCGTCCCCCGCCTTGGCGTGGGCGCGCGCCTCCACCAGCCGGAAGAAGCTCATCGTCCGGGCCGTGGCCAGGCCCCGGTTGCGCTCGACCGCCGCTTGCGCGAGGTCGACCCCCTCGTCGGCGAATCCCCGGTAGGTCGCCTGGAGCGACATCGAGGCCAGGACGTACCCGCCGAGCGGGACGTCGGCGGCGGCCCGGGCGAGCCGCAACGCCTGGATGTAGTAGCGCTGGGCGGCCTCCTGCTGACCGGTGTCGAAGGCCATCCACCCGGCCAGCCGCGTCAGTTCGGCCGATGCGCCGAACAGCGCACGGCCCACCTCGTCGCTGTACGAACCGAGCAGCAGGGGTGCGGCGTCGACGCGTAAGCACTCCGGGACCATCGACGAACGCCAGTCTCCGCCGCCGTACTTGGAGTCCCAGCGGCGCGCGTCCTGGGCGGCCTCGCGCAGTTTGGCGACGTCGCTGTGCCCGACCCGGAGCGGCGAGGCGTCGGCCACGGACTCGGGTCCCGGCTGCACGGGGACCGTGCCATGTCCGGCGGGCAGCACGAGAGCGTTCTGCGCCGGACCCGCGGGCGCCGGGCGTACCGTCCCAGGACCGGCGAGGAGCGCGGTCCGCGCGGCGGCGGAGTCCCGGGCGACCGAGGGGTCGGCGGGGGTTATCAGCCAGCGCGAGGCGGGCGTCGCGTAGGCGCTGACCGAGAAGGATCCCGCCAGCGACTGCCAGATGCCGTTGCCGCCGCGGCGGCCCGCGAGGTCCAGGCGGTACAGCTCCGTGGCGGAGTGCACCGCCTCCGCCACGTCGCGCGGGAAGGCGAGCCCCACCTCCGGCGCCGGGTCGGCGTCGGCGAGGCCGATCTCGTGCAGCGGGACCGGCCGGCCCAGCTTGGCCCCGATCGCGGCGGCGATGAGATGCGGCGCCGCGCCCTGCGGCACCATGCCCTTGGCGACCCAACGGGCCACCGAGGTCTTGTCGTAGCGAAGTGTCAGCCCGCGCTGTGCTCCGAGGTCGTTGACCCGCCGGGCGAGCCCGGCGTTGCTGATTCCCGCGAGGGCGAGAACCGTGCCGAGCTTCTCGTTCGGCCCGCGTTGCTCCCTGGACATGCGCCACCCCTCGACACACAGACAGCCGCCGCGTCACCGGAGGCGGTGCGCGGCATTCGTGCCGTGTTCTCCTCGCGGCGGGACCTCCTCGGCCGGGCGCACACGCAGGTGGCCGAACCCCGAGGAATATGCCGCCGTGCTGAGACCATCGGTAAACCCAGCGTAGTTCTCCGCATCCCTACCGTTAAGGGGCATGGGTTCGGATGGCGGGATTGTGGTCCGCGCCGGGCGTCGTGCGGGGGTCGTCCGGAGGGCCGGAGGGGGCGGCGGAAGGTGTCCGATGTGCCCCGGCCGTGTGGCTGTGCGCCCGGCCGTGCGCTCTCGTCGGGCCGGTGTCGAAGCGCTTCCATGGAGCGTGCGTGGGTCGGCCCGCCGCACTGGACTCGGCGGGCTGGGGGACCCTGCCGCCCCATTCCCCGCGGGCGGCGGACCGGCCCGGGAGGTGCGTGCCATCTCCCGGGCCGAGCGCCGGCCGGGGCCCTGCGGGGCGGGCGGCGGGGCGCGGCACGCGCGTGGACGGCCCGGGGGCGTGCGCCCGGCTCGCGCACGGGACCGGCCCGCGGAACGGCGGGGCGAGGCGGTGGACGCGGGGCGGGGGCGGCGGTGCGCCGATGGTGCGCGGCCGAAGAATGGCCGGATGTCGACGGTCGCTGATCCGTTGGAAACCACCGCGAGAGCGCTCCTCCGGTGGCTTGAATATGTCTGATGGTGCGTCGGCCGAGTCCTCCCGGCGCCCCGGCGGCGGACCTCCGCGAGGACCGGGGTGGGGCCGCGGGCGGGGTCGCGGGTGGGGTGGGGCGGGGCCCGTGGAAGGGGCGTGGCGGTGGTGCGGGCGCCCCGTCGGGCGCCGGGGCGCCGTCGGTGCCGTCGGCTCCCCCTGCGCCGTCGGCGGGGCGGGCGGCGGCGGGGGTAGCGGTCGGGTGGTCGCGGGTGACAGTGGCGACGGTGGCGCCGGGTGGTCGTGGGTCGGCGGGTGTCGGCGTGATGCTTCGCGGGCCCTCGGCGCCGCGCCGGGGCGTTGAGGCGTGGGAGGCGTGCGGACGCGGGGGCGTGCGGGCGGGTCGTGGGGGCGGTGGGCGTGCGGGCAGTGGGCGTGCGAGTGTGTCGTGGGGGCGTGCGGGCGGCGGTCCCGGCCCAGGCCCTTCCGGCCCAGGTCCTTCCGACCTCCCCGTGACCGGATCGGCCCAACAACCGGAAGGGTCAGTTCCGTTGAGCGGCCCGGCCGTGTACAGGCCTTCCGGCTCGTGCCAGGGGCGCATGCTCTTCCGGCGTGCGCCGCGCGTACCCCCTCCCTGCCGCCGCAGTCGTGGCAGCATGTCCCGCAGCGGCGTTCCAGCGGACCATGTGCGCCGTCAGTCCACAGCCTGTGGAGGCGGCGATGCGTTGGTTGGTGGGGTGGAGCAGTATCGCCGCGAGCTTCGGCACGGTGGGTGCGGTCGGTGCGGGCGGCGAGGGGCGCACGGTCCATCCGGTGGGCTCCCAACTCCTGTGGGGCGACCCCGATCCGCTGTGGGCGGTCGGCGACTGGCGCCCCGACGAGATCCGCCTCATCGACGCCGCGACCACGGTCGGCGCGCCCACCACCCGGCTCGCGGTACTCGGTTGCTGCGGGGCGACCGACGAGCAGCTCCGCGTCGGACTCCTCTCCGCGCGCGGCGGCGCGCTGCGCCATCTCACGGCCTGGCCGGGCAGTTACACGGTCGTCGTGCAGACAGGACGGCGCATCACCGTCACCGGTGACCTGGCCGGAGCCCGCCCGGTCTTCCACACCCCCTGGGCCGGAGGCACCGCCTACGCCACCGCCGCACTGCCGCTCGCCGACCTGATCGAGGCCCAGCTCGACATCGGCCACCTGGCCGCCCTGCTCGCCTGCCCCGACACCCCGGAGGCCCTGGGCGACGGGACTCCGTACGCCGGTGTGAAGCGCGTCCCGCCCGGCCACGCGCTCATCCTCCGCGAGGGTTCCCGCGAGATCACCGGCTACGAACCCGTCGCCTCTCTCGCCGTCGCCGCCCCGCAGGCCGACCCGGTGCACGCGGTGGAGGGCGTACGGGACGCCCTCGTCGAGGCCGTACGCGCCCGGCTCACCGCGCCGCGCCACGCCCCGGAGGTCGGGCCGCAGGACCCCGGGCCCGTCCCCGGCATGGGGCCCGCCGACCGCCGCGCGGCCCGTGGCCGGGGGCCGGTCCCCGGCATCGGGGCCGACCTCTCCGGTGGCAGCGCCTCCGCGACCCTCGCCCTGCTCGCAGCCGGTCTGCCCGGCCTCCCCGGTACGGTCCTGGGACACGGCACCGGCGCGGGGGAGCGGCTCCTCGCCGTCACCTTCAACGACCTCACCACCCGCGGCGACGAGGACGAACTCGCCCGCGCTCGCGCCATCGCCGCCAACCCGCGCCTGCACCACGTGGTGGTCCCCGCGGGTGAGGAGGCTCTCCCGTACGCGGACCTCTCGGTGGAGAACGGTGTGATCACCGACGAGCCCGCGCCCTCCCTCGTCGTCGCCGAACGCCACCGCCGCCGCCTCGCCGCCGGCAGCGCGGACCACCTGGTCGGCTACGGAGCCCGGCAGGTGCTCGACGCCCACCCGGCCCGCCTGGCAGACCTCCTGATGGACCGCCGCCGGCGCGACCTGCTGAGACCCGTCGCGGCACTCACCCGGGCCGAAGGCGCCTCCGCGCACGCGATGTTCGTACCGCTGGCGGTCTACCGCGCCGCCCGTCGGCTGGCCCGCACCTCCTACCGCAGCGGCCTGGAGACGGCCGCCGGGGTGCTGCCCGAAGCCAACCGGTACCCCGTCGGTCCCGGTAGCGGCGGCACCCCCGCCGATGCCTCACTGGCCGCCCTCACCTGGTCCCGGCCCGGGCCCGCCGCGCGCTGGCTCACCGGGGAGGCGCTCGCCCAGGTGGCGGTCCGGCTCCAGGAGGCGGCGATCCGCCCCACCACGGCGCAGCGCCCGGGTCAGGCCCGGGCGGGTGCGGCCCTCGCCCGGGTCGCCGCAGGCCACCGCATCCTGGAGCAGGCCGCCGACATCCGCAGCCAGCGGCTGCACGCCCCCTTCCTCGACAACCAGGTCGTGCGGGCGGCCCGGGCCCTGCCCGAGTCGCTCCGGGTCCAGCCGGGGGCGCGCGCCGCGATTCTGCGCCGGGTCCTGTCGGGTGCCGGCATCCACGAACTGCCCACCGGCTGGGGCGCCCCCTCGCTGGCCCGGTCGACGGAGGCGACCCGCACCGGACTCCGGCTGGCGTTGCCCGAGTTGCTGGAGCTGTTCGACGCCCCGTTGCTCGCCGACGCCGGCCTGATCGAGGCGCGCGTGGTCCGCAAGGCGTTGCGCGCGGCCGCCGACGGGGAACCGCTGCCGCTCGACGGGCTCGCGGACCTCGCCTCCACGGAACTCTGGCTCCGACGCCTGATGGGCCGCCGGGGTACCTGCTGGACCGGTACGGCCGCACCGCGCAGCCGGGCCGTCGCCGGGGGCGTTCTCCCGGTCGGCCGCCGCTCGCTCCAGGCTTGAAGCGCGTGGCGAAAGCAGCGCCGTCCGCCCGGAGGGCGGGCCCGGCGGCGTCCGGTGCGTGCGATCGCACGGTGGAGGGTCGCCCCGATACCGGATGTGTCGGGGCGGCCCCGACCACGCGGCGAGCGTGCGTGCCGGCCGTCGCCGGACAGGCGGGACTTTCGGCACATGCCCTGGAAGTGCCCTGAAGATCTTGCGATCCCGCCCGGCTCGCACCGGTTCATGGCGATTGGAATTTACTGGCGATTCGGGATGGTCCGGGTGACCCAGGCAAGATCATCCGCCTTCCAGCGGCCGGAAGCGCGAGGTGGGGTGCGAGGTGCGGGTTCCAGCGGACACCGCTACCCGCAGGTGAACCGGGAATCGGCCCAGTCGGCCATCGTCGCCCCGCCGAGCGGCCCTGCGGGCTCGACGACCAGGCGCACCGTCGTCCGCCCGTCCAGCGGAACGCTCACCGGTACGGCGGGGGAGCCCGCCCGCACGATCCCGGAGGCCCACAGCACTTCGCCCTCGCCTCCGACCACGGAGAAGCGCACGGCGCCCAGGCCGAGGGCCAGATCGTCGATGCCGGCCATCGCCTCGTACCGCGTGCAGCGTCCGTCCAGCCGGACGACGACCGAGGACCGGCCGCCCACCGTCACGCCGTGCGCGTACGGGGTGGAGGCGATCGACAGGCCCCGGCGCTGCCAGAGCGGGCTGCTGCCGGAGAGTCGCACCGTGGGACCGGAGCCGTCGCCCGTGATGTCGTAGCGCAGCTCGCTGAACCGGTATACCGAGGGGGCGGGAGACTGCGGCGCGGGCTCCTCGGCCGGCGGGGGCGCGGGGCTCGGGGCGGGAGCCTCCTCGGCGGGCGGGGACGAGGGCGCGGGAGCGGACGGGGTGGGTGCGGCCGAGGGCTTCGGCGCGGACGGTTCCGGTACGGACGGGGAGGGCGAGGGCCTCGGAGTGGCCGGCCGGGACGGTTCTGGCGTGACGGGCGGCGTCGGCGCGGGAGGGGGCGGCATCGGAGCCGGCGGCTCGGGCGAGGGCGCGGCGGACGGGACCGAGGCCGCCGCCGCCGGAGGCTTGGCCACCGGCTCCGGCCGGTCGTCGCCGGCCAGCGCCCACACCAGTCCGGCAGCCGCCGCGATGGCCACCGTGGCCGCGATCCCCACCTTGACGGGGGCGCCCAGCCCTTCCGCCGCAGCGCCTCCGGCCGCGGACCCGCCGCCGGACCCACCCGCCGCGGCGCCGCCCGCCGAACCCGTGCCCGCGGCAGCGCCTGCGGCCGTGCCCGTGGTGGTGCCCGTGGTGGTGCCGGTCGCGGCGGCAGCCGCCCCGGCTCCGGCCACCCCCAGCGTGCCGCCCGCCACGACTCCTGCCGCCTTGAGCGAGTACGCGGCGGCGAACCAGCCGATGACCGCGATCGGGAGCAGTGCGGGAATCCCCGCGTTGACCTGCTGCAACTCTCCCGCAGCCACGCGGCATTTGGCGCATTCGTCCAGATGCTTGCGGAGTCCGCGCTCCGCCCGCGTCCGCAGACCGCCCCGGGCGTACGCCCCGAGCCGGTCGGCGTACCGCGCGCAGTCACCGCCCGCCACCAAGGCCTGGCTGACGTGTGCCTGGAGGTAGGCCTGCTTCAGTCCCTCACGGGCTCTTCCCGCCAGCACCGCCGTGGCGTTGGCGGACAACCCGAAGAGCGGGGCGACCTCGCTCGGCGACTCCTCCTCCACGGTGGTGTGCCAGAGCACGGCCTGCCAGCGCTCCGGCAGGCTGCGGAACGCCTGCAGGGCCATGGACTGTTCGGCTTCGTGCATTGCGCGGACGTCGGCGCCCAGGTCGAGGGTGTCGTCGTCGGACAAGTCGGAGGTACGGGTCGCCCCTGCGGCGAACACCGCGAAGTCGTCGACCAGATGCTCGCGCTTCGCGCTCTTGGTCCAGGCGGCGGCGACATGGCGGACCGCGGTCATCAGGTAGGCGCGGACGGCTTCTTCGGGCCCCTTTCCGCCGCGTACCGCCTGGAGGGTCCGGGTGAACACCTCGGCCGTCAGGTCGTCCGCGGTGTGCGCGTCCCGGCAGCAGGAGCGCGCGTAACGTCGGACGGCGCCCGAGTGGCGCCGGAACAGCTCTTCGTACGCCCGGTCGTCACCGGACCGCATACCCCTGATCAGCTCGGCGTCCGAGACGGCGGGGCCGGTCGAGGCCCCTCGTCCCGTGCGCTGCGGAGGGACGGACCAGGGACCCGGCAGCACCGTGCCGCCCCCGCTCCCTGCCGGAGTCCCCTCGCCGGGCTCCCGCGGGTTCGGGACGCCCCGGGCCTCCCGCACGTCCCGAACCTCCCGTACGCCCCGTTCCTCCGCTCGTCCCGGGGCTTCCCGTCCCGATCCCTCCCGCGCCTCCGCGCCGCCGGGCGTATCCGCGACGGGCCGCTCGGAATCCGGCGCATCCGCGCCGCCCGGCGAATCGGGGCCGGGCGTATCCGTGCCGTCGGGTGTGCCGGAGCCGGGTGTGCCGGCCAGGGCCGGGTGCGGGCCGTCCGATCCGCTGCCGGGCGCCCTGGTGCGGGAGGGCCTGTCCGCGCCACCCTGCGGGGGCACCTGTGCCCCGTGTGGCGGGGGGACCGTGCCTTCCGCGGTGCCGCCCTCGGTCGAGACGCCGTCGCGCGGCTCTTCCCGTGTGCCGTCACCGCTCATCGCGGAGCCCCCGTACCTGCCGTGAACCCGATTCCGGGCAACACTGCCACAAGCCCCCTGCGCCGCGCGCAGGTTCAGGCCCACCTTCCACTCGTCCGGGGTGCTTGACCGAATGAGAGCGCGAGAGGTCATCCGAACGGGAGGGGCACGCTTGCGGCCCACCGCCCGACGCCCCGCCCGCCTTCGGCCGATCGCCCACGGCCTTCGGACGGCTGAGGTGCTCCGGCTGCCGGCCGGTCCGGCCCACCCCTCCCGGAGCGCGGGCAGCCCTCGACAGCCCACCCGCGCCCCTCACGACCTCATGCGGCGGGACGCGAACGCAGTCCTTCCAGCAGGATGTCCAGCAGCCGTGCCGACGCGGCGGCTTGCTGGGCCGAGTCCGGCAGCGAGGGTGCGGAGGTGGCGATCACCAACAGCACGTCTGCCACCGTCACGTCGGGGCGCAGCTCGCCGGATTCCCGAGCGCGCTCGACGAGTAGGCCCACGACCTCGAGCAACTCGCCCGTGCCCGCGTGCTCCTCGGCCTCCTGCGCGCCCGTCCGCAGCGGTGCCAGACGGAGGTCCGCCGGGGTCGCGCCCTGCCGCTGCTGAGGCACCCACGTCCCGTCCACGCCGTCTCCGGCGGTGCGGAGGCCCTCATCGCCCCGCGAGGAGGCCTCGACGCGCAGCACCTGCGGCGGCAGCAGCCTTCCCGCACCGGACGCCACCGACGTCCGGAGGAAACGGGAGAGCGCGGACCAGGCCTCGTCCTCCTGGCCGAGCGCGGCGCGCGCCTGCTCCGTCAGCCGGGCCGTCTCGGCCTCGGCTATTCGGCGTACCAGTACGTCCTTGCTGGGGAACCGTCGGTAGACGGTCCCCACCCCTACCCGTGCCCGACGGGCCACGTCCTCCATCGGAGCGCCGTACCCCAGCTCACCGAAGACCTCCCGTGCCGCGCGCAGGACGTGCTCCAGATTCCGCTGCGCGTCCACGCGCAGCGGCGCCGAACGAGCCGACGCGTCCACGGAGCCGGCGGCCGGTCCCGTGGAAGAACCGTCCGACGCGATGGCCCCCGCCGGCCTGAGCGAGTCCGTTCCCCCGATCGGGCGGGACGACTCGACCACGGCGAGCCCTCCCGGCGTGTTCAGCCGCGCGACGGCCTCGGTCGAGACGGCAACCTGCCCATGCGAATCCTGAATGTGCATGACTTCCCCCGGTTATGACGTCTCCCCCCGGAGACTTCCCCACCATGTGAACCGGAGCGAGGAGTGCCGAACTACCCCATCCCCCACCCCGATCGGC
Organism: Streptomyces sp. NBC_00247; assembly: GCF_036188265.1. Classification (NCBI taxonomy): domain Bacteria; kingdom Bacillati; phylum Actinomycetota; class Actinomycetes; order Kitasatosporales; family Streptomycetaceae; genus Streptomyces; species Streptomyces sp. NBC_00247. The sequence goes on from NZ_CP108093.1 coordinate 3,730,948, forward strand.
TACGAACATAGTTGAGCGGGGGGCAATTCAGAAGGGGCAGTTCCGCACGGAGCGCCCCTCGATCGGAGCAAGGACCCGTTGATTCCTGTTTCCGCCCATGCGCGCGCCCCCCTCCTCGCCGCCTGACCTGCGGGGCTACCCCGACATTCCTGACGGGTAGTGAGTCCGCGCGCCGGAGCTTCCCGGTCACACAATTTGCAGGGCCTGTGGACAAACCCGCGACTCCGTTGCGTCATGGGGTGGTGATGGCTCCAGAATCCCGGGGAACGGCCCCCGGCAGCAGGCCGGGTGCGCGCATTCTCGTCGTCGGCGGAGGCTATGTCGGGATGTACACGGCGCTGCGCCTCCAGCGGAAGCTGAAGAGCGGGCTGAGGAGCGGCGAGGTCGAGATCCTGGTCGTCACGCCCGATCCCTATATGACGTATCAGCCGTTTCTCCCCGAAGCGGCGGCCGGGTCGATTTCGCCCCGGCACGTCGTCGTCCCCCTCCGCAGGGTCCTCGGCCTGTGCCGCGTCGTCGTCGGGGAGGTCCACCGCATCGACCATGCGAACCGGACCGCCACCGTGAGTACCCTCACCACCGGCGGACCCGGAGACGGGGCGGTGGAGATGCGGTACGACGAGTTGGTCCTCGCCCCCGGCTCCGTCGCGCGGACTCTTCCGATCCCCGGACTCGCCGAGTCCGGGATCGGTTTCAGGACGGTGGAGGAGGCCATCAAGCTGCGCAACCACGTCATCGAGCAGATGGACATCGCCTCGGCCACCCGTGATCCCGCCCTCCGCGACGCGGCTCTCACCTTCGTCTTCGTCGGCGGGGGCTACGCCGGCGTGGAAGCACTCGCCGAACTGGAGGACATGGCCCGCTACGCCGCGCGGTACTACCACAACATCCGGCCCGACGACCTGAGATGGATTCTCGTCGAGGCGACCGGGCGCATTCTCCCGGAGGTCGGTGAGGCCATGGGCGCGTACGCGGTGCGCGAGTTGCGCGGACGCAATGTCGACGTACGGCTGGAAACCCGTCTGGACTCCTGCGAGGACCGCGTCGCCGTACTGAGCGACGGCTCCCGCTTCCCGACCCGCACGCTCGTCTGGACGGCCGGGGTGAAGCCCGCGCCGCTCGTCGCCGCAACCGGTTTCCCGGTGACCGAACGCGGCAGGCTGCGCTGCACCGCCGACCTGCGGATCGCCGGAACCCGGCACGCCTGGGCGGCGGGCGACGCGGCGGCCGTCCCCGATCCGACGGCCCCGGAACCGGGCGCCGTGACCGCGCCCAACGCCCAGCACGCCGTCCGTCAGGCGAAGGTCCTGGCGGGCAACGTCGTCGCGTCCCTCGAAGGGCGTCCGCTCACCGACTACCGGCACGCGTACGCCGGCTCGGTCGCCTCCCTCGGCCTGCACAAGGGAGTCGCCCACGTCTTCGGCCGGAGACTGAAGGGCTACCCCGCCTGGTTGATGCACCGGGCCTACCACCTCAGCCGCGTACCGACGTTCAACCGGAAGGCGCGCGTTCTCGCCGAATGGATCCTGTCCGGACTCTTCACCCGCGAGATCGTCTCGCTCGGCTCGCTGGAACACCCCCGCGCCGAGTTCGAGCTGGCGGCCGGGGGCTCCGGCCCCCACCGCACCCCGCCTCCCCGTCGGCACCCGGGTACCGGCGACGAGTCCCCCGAGCCGGAGGAGCCGCCGGGCTGACCGCCCCTCCCCGTACGAGCCGCCCGCCGTCCACGTCCCCTTCCGCGGAGGCACGAGATCCCTTCGTACCGATGTCGTACCACCGTCCTACCGTCACGGTACGAACCCGGGCCGGCCGCCCCGCTCAGCCCCGGAAGCCCTGGGGCGGGCACCTGTGCCACCCCGTCCGGAGGCCCCGGACGCACGGAGGTGCCCCGGGCCCGTACCGACGGCCGAATGACGACTGTCAGTACGCTCCGTCACACTGGACGTGTGACCATAGGTACGTCCGCATCTGCACAGAGTGACCCGATCGCCCGCGGCCAGAGGTGAACGTCGACCCCGCCCCCCGGCGGGCGCCGGCGCGGTCACCGGTGCACGGCGACGTCGCACCGGCAGCACGCGGAGGCCGAGCCGGAGTTTCCCCGGGCCGCGCCCCGCCCCCGGCACCGGCGAGGGACGCGGAAGCCGAGGCGGCGGACCGGACCGAGCGCCACGAGGCGAGCGGACGACGTGGCGGACGCGGTGCCACGACGCAGAAGATGCAGCAGAAGCAGCCAGCCCGAGCGGACCAGACCGACACACGAGGCAGAAATACGTGAACTTCACGCGCTGGAGCGCCCGTCTTCCCGGAACGCAGCGTCGCGCCGCCGCCCGGGACGACCGCGGTTCCGTCCCCGCTGCCCGGGCCGAGTACGCACAGGCGGAGTCTCCCGCCGCGCCCGCGGCCGTCCCGCAGACGACCGACGAGCCCGCTGCCGCCGGCCCGCAGACGCCGGGCGGCACCCCCGGCACGGTTCCGGTCCTCGACGACCTGCCCGCCCGCGAGATCCTCGGCCGGCTTCCCGCGCCCGTGGCACTGTTCCAAGGACCCGACCACCGGGTCGCGTACGTCAACGCCGCCTACGAGACGGCCTTCGGCCCCCGGCCGTGCGGAGCGCCCGCGGCCGAGGCCATGCCGGAGCTGGCCGAGTTGAGCGTACTGCCCCTGATGGACCAGGTCCTGCGCAGCGGCACCCCGCGTACGGTCAAGTCGCGCCGCACCCTCGGCGGCGGCTCGTACACCGTGACCTGCACCCCCGTCGCCCCCTGGGAGACCGGCACCGACGGCGGTCCGGCACCGGACCGCGGGACGCCGAGCGAGGGCGGCGTCCTGGTGCACGCCGCCGACGTCACCGACCACGCCGAGGCGGCCGAACGGCTCCGCACCAGCGAACGCCGCCACCGTGAGATGGCCGTCACCCTCCAGCGCTCGCTGCTCCCGCAGGAGCTGGAGCAGCCGGACGACCTGCGGATCGCCGCCACCTACCAGCCCGGCGGCACCGACGCGGCGGTCGGCGGGGACTGGTACGACGTCATCACCCTGGGCGCCGGCCGGACCGCCCTGGTCATCGGCGACGTGATGGGCCGCGGAGTCCGTGCCGCCGCCGTCATGGGCCAGCTGCGTACGGCCGTGCGCGCGTACGCCCGCCTCGACCTGCCCCCGCACGAGGTGCTCCAGCTCCTCGACGGCCTGGCCGCCGAGATCGACGCCACCCAGATCGCGACCTGCGTCTACGCGGTGCACGACCCCAACGAGGGCCACCTCGTGTTCGCCTCGGCCGGTCACCTGCCGATCCTGGTGTGCGACGAGGACGGGACGGTGCGCGTCGCCGAGGACCCGACCGGCCCGCCGCTCGGCACCGGCGGCTGGATCCACACCTCCGGCACGATCGCGCTGCCGCCCGGTTCGACGGCCGTCCTCTACACGGACGGCCTGGTGGAGCGCCGCAGCGAGGACATCGACGAGGGCGTGGCCGCGCTCGGCCGGGCGCTGTCCGGTGCGAAGGGTTCCCCGCAGGTCGTCTGCGACCGGCTGATCCGCTCCCTCGGAGTGACCGCCGAGCACGACGACGACGTGGCGGTCCTGGTGGTCCAGCACCCCGCCCGCAAGGGGGCGGACGCGGAGCTGTTCCACAACGCCTCGCTCGATCTGCTCGGCGGCGTGGAGGCGGCACCGCGCGCCCGCGCCTTCGCCACCGGGGTGCTGACCTCCTGGCGTTTCCCGGACGAGCTGCGCGACCGCGGTGTGCTCGCGGCGAGCGAGCTGGTCGCCAACTCGCTCCAGCACGGCACCCCGCCCACGCGCCTGGGACTCCGGCGCACCGACCGGCGGCTGATCATCGAGGTGACGGACGGGGACGACCATCTGCCGCGCCGCCGGAGGGCGGAGCCCGGGGACGAGTCGGGGCGCGGCATCGCGATCGTCGCGGCGGTCGCCACCTCCTGGGGGAGCCGCCGCACTCCGGGCGGGGGCAAGGCGGTGTGGTGCGAGTTCGCGCTGCCCCGCTGACGCGGCCGTCCGGGGGCGCGGACCCGCGTCGATCAGACGGTCGGGGCGGGCACCGGGAGGGGTACCGCCGCCTCCGGCACGGACACCGCGACCACCCGTGAGGGCACGGCGGCGAGCGAGGGCTGGTCCTGCACGGGGGTGAGCCGCCGGCCCAGCCGCAGCGCCAGCACCGTGATCCCCAGCGACACCAGGACGAACGTCAGGATGTACGGGGCGTGCAGCGAGGCCCCCATCGGACCGCCGACCGCAGGTCCGAGAGCGAGCGCGAACTGCTTGCACAGGGCGAACACCGAGTTGTACTGACCGACCATCGACTCGGGCGCCAGATCGGCGACGAGCGGGGCGACGGTCGGCGCCAGCATCGACTCGCCGAGCCCGAAGAGGGCGTACGTCGAGATCATCGCGGCCGTCGCCATCGTCTGGCTGCCGTGTCCGAGGCCCGCGTAACCCGCCACGACCCAGGCGAAGGCCCAGACCAGGCCGACTCCGGCGATCACCCGGCTGCGCTTGCGCCGCTCCACCAACCGCAGGACGACGAACTGCGCGACGACGATGGCGGCGGTGTTGGCGGCCAGCGCGAGCCCCAACGTGGACGGCTCGATGCCGGCGGCCTCGGTGCCGTATGCCGCGAGCCCGGACTCGAACTGGCCGTAGCAGGCGAAGAACACCACGAAGCCCAGGACGCAGAGCTGGACCATGGCCCGGTGCGAGAGCATCGTCCGCAGCCCGCCCCGAGCGCCTTGGCCACCCTGTGCGCGCTGTCCGCCCGCGGGGGTACGGACTCCGGCCACGGATCGCGAAACGGCGGGAGCGTGGGGAAGCCGCACGGTGCTCACGACGGCACCGAGCACCAGGAACATCACGGCCTCGACCACGAACAGCAGGGTGAACGTCCCCGGCCGGTCCGTGTCGACGATCTGCCCGCCGACCAGTCCGCCGATGCCCATGCCCAGGTTCTGCAGGAAGAACTGCATGGCGAAGGCCCGGGTACGGGTCGTGCTGGTGGAGGAACGGACGAGCAGGGTGGCGAGCGCGGGCTGCATGACGGCGGCACCCGCGCCGAGCACGGCGGCCGACAGCACCGCCGTCACCACCCCGCTCGCGAAGCCGAGCGACGCCACGCCGACGGACGCGACGACCGAGGCAGCCATGAGCACCGGCAGCGGACCGCGCCGGTCGATGACCCGCCCGGTGAACGGCAGGACGACCAGCGCCGCCATGGCGAAGACCGCCAGCACGACTCCCGCCGTACCGGCGCCCAGACCGCGTACCTGCGCCACATAGACGTACAGATACGGAACGGTGAACCCGGTGCCGAACGCGCTCAGCGCGCTCCCCAGCTGAATCCTCCGCAGCGCTGCGCCCATCTCCCTGGTCACACTCACCTACCCCATGATCACGGGGCAGCACAGTGCGCCCCCGAACTACATAGACCCGAAGACTTTAACACTAAAGTTAGAACTTCAACAATGAACCTCGAAGGACTTCGAAGGGTATGGAGTCGCGTGCGATACTGCCCGGCATGTCCGAAACCACGGAGCTGGATCCCGACGAGCCGAGCCTCGACGAGCAGATCGCGGCGTACCAGCGCGAATACAGCGACCTGGATCCGCAGGTCGAGCAGGTCGTATCGGCCCTGGGGCGGCTCAACCGCCGGATGAACGTCGCCTACGGCAGACAACTCGCGGCCCTGGGCATCAGCAACGCCGAGTGGGAGGTTCTGAAGACCCTCGTGCTCGCCGGCAGCCCCTACCGCCTCGGCCCCGGCGAACTCGCGAAGCGCCTCGGGCTCACCCCCGCGGCCATGACGCACCGAATCGACCGCATGGCGGCCGAGGGCCTCGTCACTCGCGACCGGGACGAGAGCAACCGGGTGCGCGTGATCGTGGAGGTCACCGACGAGGGCCGTGCGAAGTGGCTGGAAGCGATGCGCATGGCCACCGTCTTCGAGGAGGACGTTCTCCAGGACCTCTCCGGCGACGAACGCGGAGTCCTCAGCGAGCTGCTGTTCCGGCTGCTGCGCCGGGTGGAGGAAGCGCAGCCGGACGCGGACGGCCGGCTCACCGACCTCTCCTGAACGCACCAGGGCCCGTGCCTGCGCCGAGCCGCAGGCGTGCCACCAGCCAGGGTTGACACCGCACTCCCCGATCCGTAAAGTTCTCCGAGTTGTCACGGAGCCCGATGGTTCCGGGGCAGCCGATCCGGCCGCGGACAGCGGCAAACAAACTCTGCACGAACCCCACTCGGGATAATTTCGGCATGCCGGAATTCATTTCGAAGGCTCGATTATGAGTCGCCGGGAAGAACCGCTAGAGTTTGAGACGTCGGAACGGCCCAACAGCCGCAACGACAAGCCCCACTGACTGGGAATCAGGCCCGAAAGGATCTGATAGAGTCGGACTCGCCGGAAAGGGAAACGCGAAAGCGAAGAACTGGAAAGCGAAAATCGCTTGACCCGCTTCGACCGGGAATCGGACCGATAAGAGTCTGATAGAGTCGGAAACGCAAGAACGAAGGGAAGCGCCCGGAGGGCCCCGGTGAAACGGGA